>RKRO01000066.1 GCA_007571355.1 Candidatus Poribacteria bacterium
GTCCGAACCCAGGGATGGGTGGGGGCCAGAGGACCTTCCATTCGCCAGTATCTTCGGCGGATGAACCGGAGACGCTCTTTGGGGACACCGGCTGAGGCCGGCTCGTTTGTCTCAAGGGCGTTGCGTGATGGGAACCCGGATCGTGCGTTTCACCGTGCCACGTGCCATCGGCGTGGAAATGCCCGCCCTGTTGCGATGGTTCACCCACAAGTGTTTCTGTTGTGGGTGCTTCTGTCGGTTTCTCTAACGGCCCTACTGCCTTGTAAATCTTCACGGGTTCGGGGGGCGGTTGTGTCGACAGCAGATAAAGCCCCACGCCTGCAAGTGTCACGATGAACACCGACAGCGGTATCCAGTATTTGCGTAAAAACATTTCAGTCCTCCTTTACTTCGCCACTGCCGCACCGAAACCGGCTTTCGCTCATGCAGAAATCAGTACAGCACTTTTGAGTAGACTTTTCACAATCACGGTTTTATCGGGGATCGAGACCGAGACGATTTCTCACTCACCTTCAACGTCACCGAGTGCAAACCGCACTTTTGCTGCACACCCGCCTCAGTCCATACCTTCAACACGCAATGTCATCACATCGGACGAGGGAGCGCACCCGATACAAAGGATACTGGCGGGTAATAACAGGGACGCCGATAAACCGATTACGGTTTCCATTCCGACACCTCCACCCGCTTGCACCGATGCAATAAGGTACGTATCACATCACAATCGGGCGGTCTCACATCAGAGATGCGCGGTGTGCGCGGGGAACAGGTAGAATTCACCGCACGCCCCCGGTAGGCGAACACCACCGACACGGCGATCAGCCCACACAAGAAAAATAACAAAAACAACGATCGGAACATCGTTTCTTAGGATATAATAGAAACGGCTGTTGTGCAACACAAAAAGCCCGCCATGCAGTGCCTTGTCTGTAACAAAGGCAGCACGCGGGGGCAAAAGGGTGTTATAACTATATGAACTTTGTGAAGCCCAACACTTAACGCTTGTAAATCGGGGGGTGAGAGAGCAATAGGTGGGCAGGTACGTCTGGCCTGTGGGACAATTTTTCGCATGTTTTTAGAAAAAAACAATATTTCGGCAGAATCAGGGTTGGTTCTACTATTGCCAAAACTGACTTCTCGGTGCTGAAGAACAGCAATTCATAGGGTTCTAAACATGCCAGCAACCATAAAACATCTCAACGTTTTGGGTGAATTTACGTCTAATTTGTTACAATCAAGGTGGATCCAGCGTATATTATTAGAAGATTCGCTAACAAACTAACCGCATCTGGCAAGAAAAGAAAACATGAGCAATTTTGCAAACATCCTCACCACCATCCGTCGTCCGTTCCAACAAGAGATCCGAAAAGGGTGCCGCGACAGTGTCGTCGTCAACGGATTGGGAAGTTATGTCCAACTATGGGCAAAAAATGGCGATGCCTTCACACTGGATGCAACCGAGAAAGAGGTACTCACCAGTTTAGCAGATCTCTTTGAGAATTATGAAAGTGCATCGCCTGCTGAACGGCAACAGACACTCGAGGCAGCAACGAAACGTATTGATGCAGCACTCAAGGGTGGACAGCAGCCGCCTGTTCATGCAAGCGACACAGGGACAGAAACGCCACAGAAGCATCAGCAGTCAACGCCACAATCCAAACGGACGAAAAAGAACACACAACCGGAGAGGCTATCACTTTTCGGAGAGAGAGAAACCTCATCAGAAAACACACCTATAAAACGAGAGCCGACACCGATACCGACAACGCATAAAGCAAAAAAAGCGGACTTATCGCTCCTCGGAGATGCGGAAGTTTTCTCACAGCAATCAGAGAAAGCCCCCTCGGAAACGACAGCAACAGCTGTACCCATCTCTGAAACGCCTGTTGGCACAGACCTCGACTCCCTCGATTTTTTAGCCCAACCGCTTCAATATATCAAAGGCATCGGCCCCCGCCGCGCCGAGATGATCTCAACAGAGCTTGATATCCAAACGGTTGGCGGATTCTTGGCATACTATCCGCGTGATTATATTGACCGTTCCAAAACAGTGGAAATCTACCGCGTCGGTAGAACAGAAGATGACGAGCCCGAGACAATCCAAGGCACAGTCGTTAACCACACTTCATCTCCGACTGCAAGGGGAAAAAAGATTGGTAAAATCTCGATATACGACGGCACCGGCGTTGCGATATTGGTTAATTTCGGAAGACGCATCGGTGTCATGAAGGCACTGCTCCCTATCGATACGGAAGTCGTCGTCAGTGGCAAGTTCTCACGCCGTTACAATGAAATCCAAGCAACCGACTATGAATTTGAAATGTTCGAGGAAGGCAACCTCATCCATACCAAGCGGATTGTTCCGAAATACCCACTTACGGCAAAACTCACGGCGAAAATGCTGCGGGCTTGGATGCGGACTGCACTCGACGCATACGGAGAACAGATCCCAGAAATCCTACCCTTGGCACTCCGCCAACAGCAAAGTTTGATAGATAGACAGGCGGCTATCAACGAAATCCATTTTCCGACCTCAGAGGCGTATCAAGAAGCGGCACAGAAACGGCTCGCCTTCGAGGAGTTTTTTCTTCTCAGCCTCGGCATGGAACTCAAAAAAGAGCGACGTATCTCAGAAGACGGCATCGCGTTTCAGGTCGGGACAGAAACCCAAGGTAATTCTGTATCTTTGGTCAAGGAATTTGTCACTTCGCTTCCCTACGAACTCACCGGGGCACAAAAACGGGTCTTCACCGAAATCCAAAGCGATATGCGCCAGAAAAAGGTCATGAATCGGCTTATTCAAGGGGATGTCGGCTCCGGCAAGACTGTCGTCGCTGCGATGGCGTTGCTCTGCGCGATCGAAAACGGCTATCAAGGTGCGTTGATGGTGCCGACGGAAATCCTCGCTGAACAGCACTATTATAACCTCTCTGAAATGTTCGAGCCCCTGTGTCCGGACGCTCCCCAAACCGGTGGGCGAAAAATAAACGTCGTACTTCTCAAAAGCGACCTGCCCAAAGCGGCGCGCGAAGCGACATTGGCAGCAATCGCAGACGGTTCCGCAGACCTTGTTGTCGGGACACAGGCGTTGATACAGGAAGGTGTCGATTTTCACAGCCTCGGACTCGTTATCATCGATGAACAACACCGATTCGGTGTAATGCAACGTGCGACGCTTCGTAACAAAGCACAACCGAGAAACGGCGGACAAAACGTTACCCTGGCACCAGATGTCCTTGTGATGACGGCAACGCCGATTCCGAGAACACTCGCCTTGACACTCTATGGTGACCTGAACGTCTCTGTTATCGATGAAATGCCACCCGGTCGACAAACCATTAAGACCTATTGGATAAAAGAGCGGGATCGGGAAAAGTTATACGGTAACCTTCGGAAAGAGATTCAGCGTGGTAGACAGGCATACATCGTCTACCCACTTGTCGAAGAATCTGAAAAGATGGAGGAACTTAAAGCCGCCACAGAAATGGCAGAACACCTTCAAACCGCAGTGTTCCCAGACCTACGCATTGGGTTATTGCACGGACAGATGAAATCCGTTGAGAAACAGGAAATTATGGCGAACTTTAAGGATCGACAGATTGACATCCTTGTCTCAACAACAGTGATTGAAGTCGGTATCGACATCCCAAACGCGACACTGATGGTGATTGAACATGCGGAGCGGTTCGGATTGTCCCAGCTGCATCAGTTGCGGGGACGCGTCGGACGCGGTGAGCATCAATCGGCGTGTTACCTCGTCGCGACACCGAGAGGCGACGATTCTTACCAACGGATTCAAGCGATGATTCGGACAAACAACGGTTTTCAGATCGCTGAGGCAGACCTGAATATCCGTGGACCGGGAGAGTTTTTCGGCACACGCCAATCCGGTGTACCGAATTTCAAGATTGCGAACATCATCCACGACGCGTCACTTCTGGAAGCCGCGAAAAGAGAAGCAGAACTGTTAATCAAAGCCGACCCGACTTTGAACGCGCCCGAACATCAATTGCTGAAACGTATGTTACAGAAGCACTGGCGCGGTAATTTAGAGATTGCCTCTGTCGGTTAATAAAGGAGTTTCTAATGACACACGACATAACAAAAATGACGCAGGCACAGTTCAGGGCTTGGCTTGTGACAATCGTAGATTGCCCGTTCTTTGAATCCCGCGAACGACTTGTCGCTTTGCTTGCCGAGAATGCAGACAGGACAGCATTGGAAACTGAGTTACAAGAGTTTTATGAAGGCTATTGCG
>RKRO01000418.1 GCA_007571355.1 Candidatus Poribacteria bacterium
TTGTCGGAGCGGTTTGCAACCCCGATCTTATTTTTTTGTAAAACATTGTAGGTCGGGTAGCGCGCAGCGAAACCCGACAAGATGGAACGGTGTCCTTACGTAATGTCCCAAACGCTGCCCGAAATTCTGCTGCCGCCTAAAAATCTGCCCTGATACCTACCGTAAACGTGGTTTTATGAATCGGCTCAAATTGCGAAATCCCCTCCGCTGTTTCGACACGGCGGAACCGGTACTCACGGGTAACAACGGTTTCAACCGGCGGATAGATTGCATAACCAATTTTTAAACCGAATGCGGACTTTTCATTGAGATTGAACAGATCTGCGAAGAAGTTCGTCTCGTCTCCTTCACCGATGTCCCGTTTTGTATAGAATGCCTGAACGTTGAAACGCGGAATTAACTTCGATGCTGCCGCCGCCATATACAGTCTCGGTGAACCCTTGTCATAGTCCTCAAACGTTCCAAAGAAGTGGAGGCGTTCCCCTGGTTTCCAGATGAATTGTGAAAAGAAGCCGCGTCTCTGTTCATTGCTTGTTTCTATGTCCAGAAAATCGGGCATATCCGGTTCTGGCGCGATCGATTTTGCCGACTCATACGTATAATCAAAGAGAGAAGGGATATATCCTTCGCCAAGGACACGATACTCAAGTTTGAAGGCGGCTTTGGTAAAAGTAAATCCAACGCCAACGGCGTTACCCCATGCGAATTCTTTTGCGGGCATCGTCCCTTCTCCCCCTATCGGCCCACTTTCCAATCGTCCTGTGGGTTCCTGCTCAACTGATTCTATTTCCAACGTTTCTTCGGGGTCTTCAAACAGAGCCTCCGGTTTCGGCGATAAAGTGTTGAGCACGGCAAGATCATTATAGAGATCAAGTCGAAACGTGCTGCTCTCATAAATCGGAAATCCCACATCCACACCCAAGGCAGTGAGTGGTTCTTCGCCTTCTTCTTGGACATCCGGGTTGATATCGGTGAGATAAGTGGCACCGAGTTCAAGTCGTGTGAGAAAGTTATTATTTTCTGGACGCAGAAACGGTCGATGAAACACACGTCCGCCGAAAATTGTAGGATTACCGAGGTCATTAAGCATCGTTTCAACGCCGCTCTGCTCGTTGGCGTTCCTGAAGTTCAGGCTTAATCCGCGCCGGTCGTAGTTAGAATACCCGGACATAATTGAACCGTGTCCAATTGTCAGATAATCCAATTCTCCCAAACGGAAGAAAAAGGGATCATAAGGTTGTCCGTAACTGACGTAGCGGATGAGTTTTAACCAAGTGCTGGGGCTATCCCACGATTCACCGTCTTTGGCAAGCAATTGGGAGTCGGTATCTGTGGCATAAGGATTGTAGAGTAAAACCAAATCCAATCCGATATTGACTTTTCCGAGTGGGATATCTGGTTGTGCTTGAAGCTGAAGATAAGGGCTTGTGCCAATGAAGGTCAGCCCGCCTCCATATAACCCACTCGTCAAGAAGTCGGGGTGTTGCAATGCGGTTAAGCCCAGATGTTCTTCGGCTGGCGTAGAAGTGGACAAGGTAAGGAGAAAAATTAAAATACCGATTGTTAAAGCCAGGACGACTCCTCTATGGTGTGTAAAAAACGCGTCTGTGCTCATGCAGTAACAATCCTTCCATCCTTCATCTGGATGACGCGATCGGCATTTTCTTTTAAGCCTTCATGGTGCGTAACAATGGCGATAGTGGTTTGGTGTTCCTGACGGAGTTCTTGAATCAAGTTCATCAAGTTGTTGCTTTGACGACTATCCAGGTTAGCAGTGGGTTCATCAGCGAAGATGATCTTAGGACGATTGGCGAGTGCCCGCGCAAAAGAGACGCGCTGTTTTTCGCCACCGGAGAGTTGGGCAGGACGGTGATGCAGCCGGTCACTTAAACCGACTTGCATGAGAAGTTCCATCGCGCGGCTTTCAGCTGCATTGGTTTTTGTGCTGGCGATGTCCATAGCAACCATCACGTTCTCTAAGGCGGTGAGGTAGGGCAATAGGTGAAACAACTGAAAAACAAACCCAATTTTTTCACGGCGAATGACGCTCAAATCTTCATTCGCCAGATCAATCCGTTCATCGTCAATTCGGAGTTCTCCGTCATCCGGCGTTAGAATACAACCGAGGAGACTAATAAGCGTTGTTTTCCCACAACCGCTGTCGCCCATGAGCATTACCAATTCACTCTCTTCGATTCGGATATCGACGGCATCAACTGCGACAACGGTTGCATCGCCTGTGCCAAATCGTTTCGTTAAACCGATCCCTTCTACGATGGCTGCCATTTAAATTTCTCCTCGGAACGCGATCATTGGATCGACTTCGATTGCCTTCCGTGCCGCCAGGTACCCGCTACCGCAACACACGATGAAACTGATACACGCGACGATCATCGATTCAACGAAGTTAATCGCAACAAAGATCGGGGCTGCCGCCGCAAACACATAAGAGAGTACGAGTCCAAGTATGACACCGACAGCAGAGATTAGAACGACCTGCTTCAGCAATAACCCCATCACATAATTATTGGAGGCACCGATGGCTTTCAACACCCCGATCTCTTGTGTTTTTTCAAGCATCGTCACATAAGTAATCATCCCCACAAGAATGCCGGCTGCTAACCAGAGCATGACCCGCAGGAATTGCACCGCCTTCATGGGTTCGTCAACGTAGTAGGCGATAATGTCGTTGAGCGTCTGTTCTAAGGTGCGTGCTTCAATCGTTTCTAAACTATCTAAACTGGCAGCAACCTGGACGGGGTATTGGTTCACACCGGCCTTTGCGATCATCATATTAACGTGTGGCGTGTTGCCGAATAGAATTTTCTGGGCGATACGGACATCCATGAACAAGAGCGGCGTATCCAAAACAAACATCCGGCTTTCCGCTTTCCCGACGACCCGTACTTTCTCATTTCCCAAGGTAATCTGTTCTCCGATTTCCAACCCCATTTTCTCATCAATGACGACCTCGTACGGAACTGGATCTTCGGGTCTATAGTCTTCAAAATTGCTTGGGGTAAACATTCTCCCTTCAAGGGTGTGCTTAGGTCCGCCGAGTTCCCCTAACTTGTATCCGACGACGATTGCCTTGGTAGATTTCCCGCGGACGGTTGGGCGCGCTTGCGCAAAAACCAATGGAGCCGCAGAATCAGGCGTTAACCCTTGCGCTGCATTCAGAAACGCCATATATTCTTCAACGACCATAGAAAATCCGATGAACGCGCCGCCAGACCCCTCCGCAGATATCCAGACATCCGCGCCGGTCGATTCGACGTATTGCCGCGCCTGGATCCGCATACCGTTCATAATACCGCCTAACAGCAGGATCAATGAGATCAACACAAGGATACCAAGTGCCGTTAATACGACTCGCGCTCGGCGATAACGCATGTCTTTGAGGAATAAAGTTTTCATATTTTTAATAATTGGGTTTCTGCTCGGTTTTGTCCGTTGTCCAAAACCGGTTCTTGGTGAATATATCGCATTCCCTCTGCCAATCATAGTAAAATTTGAAAATATGTTGGCATGGTGGTGAACAAGATACCGTTCCTTCGCTATCAGGTACTTCTAACCAGATCTATCACAATCGCCAAGTAATTGTGGCTTTACTAAGCAAGTTTCAATATTCAATATGCTCATTTTATACTAAAGTTTGGACAGTTTCATTTTGTTTTCTGTTTTGTTTTCAAAGACGTTCCTATTTTTCGATGAGTCGCGACGTGTCGATAACTCGCCAAAAAAAGCATCGTTTCGGTTCAACGGATGTCCCCAGAAAACAGTATTTGAAGGTGTGATGTCCACCGTTTGTAGTAGGGAAACCATTTATTGCCCGTTATTGACCACTAAACCTCGACACCCCTCTCTGCCCGCGAACTTTTAAAATTGTCCAAACTTTAGTCATTTTACAGTAAAATCTAAAAATAAATGCACACTTTTAGAAAGACAACCCCCCTACCCCCCTTATCAGGGGGGAATCAGAGGTGCCTCGTTTCTATAGGATGTGTTTCCATAATTATCGGCTTTACTATATCTCAATGCTGGGCGGGGCAACCCCGTCCCTACGTGTTTAAAATCAAAAAGAAGCAAGCCTTTCGTGCATTGTCTGTCGTTTACGGCGATGTAATTGGACGTGTTCCAGATATGCACCTTCATCTGCTTCAACACCGGTCTCGCGCTCGAGGAAAAGCGGGAAATCTGACGCTGGCGGTTTGGCGTTGTGATACGCATTGCTGTAACTCCGC
>RKRO01000566.1 GCA_007571355.1 Candidatus Poribacteria bacterium
GTCATTGCCTCTATCTCTTTGATTGTAGCAGGCATCGGTATTCTCAACATCATGCTTGTCTCGGTGACAGAACGGATTCCAGAAATCGGGCTACGAAAGGCTGTGGGTGCCAAAAGCCTTGACATTCGGTTGCAGTTCCTTACAGAATCTATCCTGTTATGTTTGATAGGCAGTTTATTGGGTATCCTGCTCGGTTTCATTGTCGGTAAAGGTTTTGTATGGGTAGTGGGTAGATTTTTCCCAGGTGTGGTGTGGCCCTCTATCGTTACACCGGAAGCCGTACTCATTTCCGTTGCCGCGGGTGCAGTGATCGGCATCTTCTTCGGTTACTACCCCGCCAGTCAAGCTGCGAAGATGACCCCGATTGATGCCATTCGGCATACATAAAGATTGGCTATCGGCTGTCATCCATCAGCGGTCAGTCAAGATATTTGTGGAAGCACGTGTATCGCTTAGAACACGAGTTTCTCACATGTTTCATTTTTTAGATAACACGTAAACCCAAGTCCAATACTCCTAATGTATAAGGAGGAAAACTGATGTCTAATTCACAGACAAATCCTGAGTCTATTCAAGACAGGCCAGGACCCCATTCGATAACGCTGGAGGAATTTCTTAAGAATGACTTGGAGGGTTATGAGTATGTAAAGGGAGAATTAGTAGCGATGGCACCCCCGTCCATGGAACATGGCGAAATAAGTATTAACATTATCCGCTATTTAGATCAACACGTTTATGAACATCAGTTGGGACGTCTGTATACTGCCGAGACGACCTTCCATTTGGGTGACAGATTGGTGAAACCGGATGTAGCGTTTGTTTCAACTGACCGCCTGCCGGAGAACAGACGTAAAGGTTCACCTATTCCACCAGACCTCGCCATTGAGATAGTTTCTCCCACAGATAAACAGTATGATGTCACCGAGAAGGCATTCGCCTATCTGAAGGCAGGGACGCGTCTTGTCTGGGTGATTGAACCGGTCGCCAAAACGGTGATGGTCTACCGTTCCGAGACAGATTTTACATTGCTTACGAGTGAAGATACATTAACAGGTGAGGATGTCGTTGAGGGGTTTGCGTGTTCTGTTGCGGAACTTTTTGAATAGAATGCAGCGCAAACTTTTAGTTTGCGCTACAAAGCCTCTTTAGCTCCAAAATCCGCGATTCAGACGATAAACGATGCAACAAACGCCTTTGTCCTTTCATATCCCTCCAACACAAAGCATCAAATACATCGGTTCCAAGCTAAAACTCATCCCGTCCATCCTCAAACTCATCAAAAAAGTCAATGCCAAGACGATTCTTGATGGCTTCTCAGGTACGACCCGTGTCTCACAAGCACTCGCAAAACTCGGTTATACCGTCATCTGCAACGATGTTGCGCCGTGGTCAAAAGTCTTCGGCACCTGCTATTTGCTGAACACCCAACCGAAAGAAGCATATCAGTCCCTTATTGATCACCTTAATGCCGTGCAGCCTGTTGATGGATGGTTCACAGAACATTACGGCGGACACGCCAACGGCGGATGCTCCATCCAAGCGGACGGACTCAAAAAACCGTGGCAGCTGCACAACACCCGTAAATTAGACGCTGTCCGACAAGAGATCGAAACCCTTAACCTCGCTCCCGTCGATAAAGCCGTAGCACTCACAAGCCTCCTCCTCGCGCTCGACCGTGTGGACAACAGCCTCGGCCACTTTTCGGCATATCTCAAGGAGTGGGCACCGCGCGCCTATAAAGAATTAGTGCTTGAAGTGCCGGAAATTTTCACCTCAAAAGGAAACCATCAGGTTCACCAAAGCGACATCTTTGAACTCGTGCCGCGTGTCTCCGTAGATCTTGCTTACTTCGATCCGCCTTACGGTTCCAATAATGAGAAGATGCCCCCGTCTCGTGTTAGATATGCCGCCTACTATCACCTTTGGAAAAGCGTTGTGTTATTTGACAAACCCGACCTTTTCGGGAAAGCAAAACGGCGAAAAGATACATCGGACCCCTTCGCCGCTTCTGTCTTTGAGGAATTCCGAACGGACGCTACCGGTCATTTCATCGCTGTCGAAGCCATTGCAAAATTGATTCGTGAAACGCAAGCCCGATGGATCCTGCTCTCTTATAGTTCCGGTGGTCGTGCAACTGCTGAACAACTCAACGAGGTCATGCAAAACAACGGAAAACTTATCAACACCCTTGAACTCGATTACAAAAAGAACGTTATGGCGGGTATGCGGTGGACAGATGAGTGGGTCAATGCCGCCGAAAAACCGAACCGCGAATTCCTGTTTTTGCTTGAAAAAGGTTAACGGCTGATACGCACACCGCCTGCTTGCATTGCCTTTTCTGCCTCTTCTGCCGTTGCCCAATTGAAGTCACCCGGGAACGTATGCGCTAAGGCGGAATACCCGCCAGCGAAATCGACAGCCTCTTGCGGCGATTTACCGTTCAGCAAACAATAGATTAACCCAGACGAGAAACTATCACCACCACCCACACGGTCGACTAACTCCAAATTCTCATAGATGCGGGAGAGGTAGAATTCTTCACCGTCGAAGAGGAGTGTCCGCCAATCGTTGAGCCAACCGGTTTTCGCATCGCGTAACGTCGTACCAATCATCTCTATATTCGGAAAGGTGTCTTTGACGCGCTGCGCGACTGCTTTGTAGCTTTCAGGTTCGAGTTTACTGTAGGATTCGGTTGCCCCCTCGGCTGCGAAACCGAGCGATTTCTCGAAATCTTCCTCGTTCCCGATGAGAACAGAGACATGCTCCATCATCGGTCGGTTCGCTGCTTGTGCTTCCTCAGCACTCCATAATTTCGATCGGAAGTTCAGGTCGTAACTGGTTTTGACTCCGGCTGCACGTGCCGCTTGAAGTGCCTCTGCCGAGACCGCCGCTGCAGATGCCGAAAGTGCTGGTGTAATACCACTCAAGTGGAACCACCGCGCATGGCTAAAGATAGATGCCCACTCAATTTCACCGGGTTGCACTTTGGAGATCGCAGAATAACCGCGGTCATAGGTAACACTACTCGCCCGCGGTCCGGCACCCATTTCAAGATGATAAAACCCGTTCCGCTCTAAACCGACACCGTCAAAGTCTACCCAGACGACGTTCGACATATCCACGCCGAGTTCACGCCCTTTGTTACGAATATAACGACCCGACCAGTTATCCACGAGCCTTGATACCCATGCTGTCCGCAGTCCGAGCTGTGCAGCGTTGACAGCGACGTTCATCTCCGCCCCGCCTGCAGTGATTGACAGCGAGGTCGCGTTCTCAAGCCGCATAAATTCTGGGGAGGTGAGACGAATCATCGCTTCTCCAAATGTAACCAAATCATACATATTTCACTCTCCAATTTGGGTGTCTGTTGTGTTCTGATATTCCTGATAAAGGTTTTCGATACATTGTCCACAGAAACAGTAAATTCTGCCGTATTCACCGACCTCTTTTTCAAGCAGTTGGGTCATCGGAAACTCCTCTTGGCAGATCGCGCAGACCTCTATCGGCTCTGTGGGTTCATCCGATTCATGATCATTTTCCCGCCGAGACATGAGATGCAGGATCAACCAAATAGCGGCAGGCATAAGAATTACAAAAATCGCAAATAACATTGCATGTTTCCTTCACAACGATGTATAGGAACTGGGATACCGGTTACTATAACTTACAACACCGAAGATGTCAACGAAATTGTTTTGATTCATACGTAGTCCCTGTGCTAAAATACATACACACATTAAGCACGCTAAAACTACCACTTAACCGCAAGGAAGCCTAAAAATCCATGTCAAAAATAGCACACGTAGATGTTTATCCAACGGCTGTCGGGATGAAGGATGTTTTTAATATCGGCACCGGTTTTGTTGGGGATACCGGTGCCGCAGGAAATCACGTCTTCCTCAAAATCACAACAGATGATGGCTATGTCGGTTGGGGGGAGCAACGCGCCCTACCCTCATGGAGTTATGAGACGACCGAGTCTATCACAACGACTATCCGGCACCACATCGCCCCCCTACTTCTCGGGCAAGATCCGCTGAATCTCAATAGAATCCACGATGCTATCTATAACGCATTGAAACCGGCAGTCAGCAACGGACATCCCTTCGCGAAAGCAGCTGTAGACATCGCGTTGCACGATCTGCGCGGACATATCCTTGATGTCCCGGTACATACCCTCTGTGGTGGCAAACGCCACAATACACTTCCGCTGAGTTACGCCTTGAGTATTGATACACCCGAGATCATGGCACTCAAAGCGAAAGCCTTGGATCCGTGTGCTTGCTTCAAAGTCAAAGTTGCTGGTACCCCTGGGGCAGATGAAGAACGACTCCGTGCTGTGAACGAAGCGGCCCCAGATGCGAAACTCTGGATCGATGCGAATCAGTCCTATACGCCCTCGAATGCCCTTGAATTGCTAAAGCGCGTCGGAGACATCCGAGAAATCTACTGTATGGAGCAACCCGTGGCGAGCCAAGACTGGTTCGGTATGCAGCGGGTTCGGCGGGATGCACCGGTCCCGATCGCCATTGACGAAGGCTGTTTCACCTACTACGATCTGGCGAAAATCGCTCGCTT
This sequence comes from Candidatus Poribacteria bacterium, assembly GCA_007571355.1. Lineage (GTDB taxonomy): Bacteria > Poribacteria > WGA-4E > WGA-4E > WGA-3G > WGA-3G. Next base: position 4,579 of record RKRO01000566.1, read on the forward strand.
GGAATGTGCCGATGCTGTCGTCTTGAAGCTCTGTAAGTCTGGCGGCTTAGCAGAATGTCTTAAGAGTGTCCCCGTCGCGGAAGCCAACGCGTTAGAACTCCTCGGCAGCGGCCTGACGGAAGCCGGTATCGGGTTCATCGCCAGTGTTCACCTCTTTGCGACTGTGGATCTCGTACTCCCTGCGGAACTCAACGCACCCGCTTTTTTGGAAACAATGGCAGTTAGCGGTATCGAAATACACGACCACGTCGTGACAGTGCCAGACGGCCCCGGTCTCGGCGTTACACCTGATGAAGACTATATCAAGGCGAATCTCCTGAAGCCTGATAACTCTTAGGCACAATAAAGATTTCAACAACAATAGCGATGCCGATTGCCACTGCACAGAGCAGATACGGACTCTGCGTCCCGAACTGAGAATCCGCTAAAACGCCTCCTAAAAGTGGGCCCAACAGAATCCCTAAACCCAATATCCCCTCGTGCCATCCGCTTTTATTTCCCTTGTCTGTGTGTCTGTCCAATCCATAATAGAGGCTACTGAAATAGGTGAAAGCGGCAGACACGCCGATCAACCCAAACAGGAAAGCCCACAGGGGTGTGTTTTGGATGCTCCATATTCCGAGAAAACTGAGGACCGCTAAGAGCTGAATGATAAACATCGGTGCAAAACGGTAATGCCATCGCGTCGAGTAACCGCTACCGAGGATAAGAAACGCCAAAGTCTGAATACCACCGAGGGTCAGCATGAGGTTACCGAATGTTGACGTAGGCATCCCCATCTCTTTCGTGAGTTTCGGCGCGAGACGACGTAAGACACCCAATACAAACCACGACGCAAAATTCGCACAACGCGCCAAGTTGAGATAGGTTGTCCGCACTGACAACGGCGGATAAAGCACTTCGGAGGGAGCTGTTGGCGCGGTTTTGGTGATAGCAGGGGCGTGCAAGCGGCTCGCTACAATTGTTACCAAAGTGAGTAAACTAAAAATTGCTGCAAGATAGAACGATCTAAACGGATTTGAATCACCATAGAGATAACTGGAGAGGGCAGGACCTAAGGTGACTCCAATGCTCCAAAAAATGTTAAAGAGCATCACCCGATGGATCAATTTCCCTTCACCTTCGCGCTCCGCGAGCCACGCCTCATAAGCGGGCCAGAAGAGTGCCATACTGATACCGATACCGGGAAAGATAAGCATCAGGTGTGTACTATTTCGGCAGTACGGAAGCCCGATACTGACAGCACTAAGCACGAGGCACGCCGCGTAAAGCACATAGCGGCGTTCTATCCGATCCGACAACCGTCCAAACGGTATGGCAAGCACCACAAAAAAGGCAGTCATAACTGCCTTCAGTATCCCCAAAAAGGTTGAAGAGAGGTCTAAGTAACTGGTATAAAAAGAGGTGTTGGTGATGATGCCGCTAAAAGCGAGGTCTATTAGCAAGACAGGAAGGTAAACTGTAATCAACTGGAACGTCTTAGTGGCATTCGCTATCCAAAACTTGCTTGACCAGAGTTGGCGCATATTATGTCGTTCCGCGTCCGATGTTATGCGACTCCAATAGGACTTACGCACACCCTATGCAAGCGGGGTTTGGAACCCCGCCTGATGCACGTATTATGTAAAATCTTACAAAAAAATGCATCCATCCTATACAATCGAGGCATCAATTATATGGTAGCCGGTTGCACCAACCGGATCCGCTTCGATACCGATTTCGTCCTGTGTGAGACCGTTATGCGCTGTCGCTCTTGCATAGATTTCAACCGGCTCCGCGTTTTCAGGAACCTGCCACTCCCATTTCCAGAGTACCCATGCAAGGGGCGTGTCTTTTGCCCAGATTTCTGCCTCTTCCCACGTCTCTCCGTAGTCGATGCTGACCTCAACTTTCTTGATACCACCGTGGTTTCCGGCATCGAACGCCGCACCGCTCACTGTGTAGACCTTACCCCCCGGAATCTTTTCACCCTCACTCGGTGTGCCGATCATTGTGGCGAGTTTCACATTCGCAATCGGATCCCAGCCCCGTTTTTCCCAGTAACTTTCATGTGCTTCTGCCAATTGGATATTGATTATCCATTTCGGATTCTTTGTGCCGTAGTGGCCGGGGTTGAGCAGTCGGACAGGGAAACCGTGTTCCGTTGGAAGCGGAACACCGTTCATCTCATAAGCGAGGATTGTCTCCGCTTGCATTGCGTCTTCCAGTGGAATCGCCGTATGATAATCGTCTGCACAGCGGAAGACAACCACTTTCGCTTCCGGTTTAGGTCCGACCTTTTCAAGCAGATCGCGCAGCCGAACGCCTTTCCACTCCGCGTTGCTCATCTGCTCTGTACCGATCGGGTCGCCGATACACTTTAGGGTTCGCGTCACCGTAAGGGATTCCATCGCGGTGATGTCTGCCAGCCGCAACACTTGCTGTTTCTCTACCAAACCGATAACCGCCATCCGCCATGTATTAACGTCAAGTTTAGCCGGATCGCCGATCTGTAGAACATAAAAGTCGGCGTTGGGCGTTACAAAAGTACCCGGCTTAAGCAGCGGTGCGGCATCCGCTTGCCCTTCCAATTGGATGGGCAGAACCAGCCCTGCAGCACTAATCGCGCTCAGTTTTATAAATCTCCGTCTTTTCATATTTTTAGTTTTCCTTGCGGCTTTTGCTACTTCGCATCCGCATCGTAATTTTTACAACGCCTCTCACCATAATTGCTGTCCCAGTGCATAGCGTTAAAGGTAATCCCCATTTCCATTGAAAGAAAAAATAGGCGATAAAACTAACACACATCAAAGCAATAAACGTATTCAGGAGTTTTCTGTTTTCATACCACTTTTGCATCTGTTATATCTTCCCAAAAGGACTTAGAGCGGCGGTTTCTATACCGTGCTAACAAGTAGAAATGATACCATATAGACGCTCAAGTGTCAATAGAAAACGCGTAAAAGGCCTCGGTTAAATATCCTTCGTGAGACACGGGTGTGATTTACCAAAGCATCTCTTAACTGGGTACTGACAACTGACAACCGAAAACTATTAAAAAAAATTGGTTGCATTCTAACTGAAAAAGTGCTATGCTATCCGTATATTTCAGCGACAATCCAAGACATACTCTTTATGAAAGGACCGGAAAACCCCATGGCAAAACAGCCCAACATCCTTTTTCTTATGACCGATCAACAACGCTTTGATACGATCGGCGCGCTCGGCAATCCTATTATCCAGACACCAGCGTTAGACCGCATTGTGCAAGATGGGACAAGTTTCACTTCGGCGTATTGCCCATCCCCGGTATGTGTGGCATCACGGTGCAGTTTCCTGCTTGGACAGTGGGCACATCGGACGGGATCCACCAGTAACGCCGGCATGCCGCAAGATAGAACCTCTGTCATGGAGCTGCTAAACGAAGCAGGCTATCAAACACATGGGATCGGTAAGATGCATTTCACACCCCAAGGGCGCAAGATGTGGGGATTTGAGACGCGCGACTATTCCGAAGAGGGTGCCGGTCCTGACGATTTCACGGCGTTCCTTGCAGAAAACGGATACGACCACGTCGTCGCGCCACACGGCGAGCGGAGCGAATACTATTATATCCCGCAACCCTCTCAACTGCCGGAACGTCTACACCATACACAGTGGGTGGGGGACAGCACACTTCAATTCCTGTCCCAACGCGATACCGAACGTCCGTTCTTGTGTTGGAGCAGCTTCATTAAACCGCATCCACCTTTTGAGTCGCCTGTTCCGTGGAATCGGCTCTACCGCACCGTCGAAATGCCGCTCCCGTTCCTACCCTCTGATTATGAGCATCTGCACACCTACTGGAACCGGCACCAGAATCGCTACAAATACCGCGATCAAGGACGCGATATGAATCTCCTTCGGACGATGCGTGCCGCTTATTATGCAGCAATCTCCTTCATCGACTATCAGGTGGGGCGTGTCCTTGACTATCTCGAATCTGTGGGTGAATTGGATAACACGTTGATCGTCTACACGTCTGACCACGGTGAACTGCTCGGCGACTATGACTGCTACGGGAAACGCTCTTTCCTCGATCCGGCGGCACGCATCCCGCTGCTCGTCCGATACCGAGAACGGTTTGAAGCAGGCGGGCAGTGTGATAGACCGGCGAGTCTCGTCGATGTGCTACCGACAAGCCTCGCTGCCGCTGGACTACCAGCACAAACAGACCGGGACGGTGTTGACCTTGCGGATCTCGCCAACGGGAGGACGCAACGCGACGCTATCGTCGGCCAATTAGCCCAAGAAGGCACAGGTCTGTATATGTTCTTGACAGACGAATACAAATACATCTACTCCGCCGCGGATCGACAAGAATGGCTCTTCAAGCGTTTGGCGGGTAGACTTGATGAACGGAATCTCGCTGGGAATCCAGGGTATGGCAGAATCCTCACCGACTCTCGAAAACGTCTGATTGAATGGTTCCGCAATGACGGTTACGAACTTCCGCTTGACGGTAATAGATGGCGAGATTTCCCGCCACCGACAGAATCTGAAAATCCGGATGCGGGGCAACTCTTCCAAGATGGACGTTCCGTGAGTGACCAGTTTCCGCCCGGCTATTCACCGAAAGTGGATACGCTCAGACGGACGTAAATTGCTATGCCAATCCGTCGTTCTGCCAAAACGTTATTTTCAAAAGTTGCGTGGCACGCCTATAATACCTACCGTAAAGGTGTGGATTATCGTTCTCAGTTCTCACAAACCGCCGCCTTGTTCAATGCATCGCGCGAAACGATTGCGGCATTTCAGGCATCGCGTTTAGAAAAACTCCTCCAGCACGCATACCAGACAACACCGTATTATCGCGAATTGCTTAAAATGGAGACATCTGAGTTATCTCAAATTCCGCCACTTGAAAAAAAGCACATTCGAGAGCAATTGGACGAACTCTGTTCTACAACTTTCACAGCGGATCAACGGATTGAGAACGCCACTGGCGGTTCAACAGGAACCCCGCTTACGTTCTATCAGGACAGGAATTATTGGAATCAACGCAACTTGAGCGTCTACTATTTCGATCGATGGGCAGGCTGGAATTTCGGTGAACCGCAACTGATTATTTGGGGGGCACCCGCGGATTTGGAAGGCGATGGACACTGGAAACGTCGGATCAGCACCTTCTGGCGGAATCAGTATTGGCTCAATGGATTTCACTTGACAGATGCAGCGATGCTGGCAATGTTTGAACAAATGAATCGGGACCTCCCACAGACGATCCTTGCTTACCCGTCATCGCTTTATCAGTTTGCTACATTTCTCTCCGATAACGGCTTGACCCCAAAATGGAGATTGAAGGGCATTATATCTTCTGCTGAGATGCTACACCCACACTACCGCGCCTTAGCTGAGATTATTTTCAAAGCGAAAGTCTATAACCGTTATGGTGGCAGGGAAGTCGGGTTAATCGCAATGGAATGTGCCGAAGGCAGAATGCATATCAATGCCCGTGATCTTTATCTGGAAATAGATAGTCTCGATCCATACACTGAACCGGGAGAGATTCTCATCACGCAACTCAATAACTATGCTATGCCGTTTATTCGGTATCGGATCGGAGATGTCGGTATGCTCTCGGACGAAATGTGTCCCTGCGGTAGTGAATTACCTATCTTGGCGGAGCTACTTGGACGTACCACTGCAACTTTTCGCACAAAAACTGGGGCCCTCATCCATGGCGGTTATTTCACACGCCAGTTCTATAACCTCGCCGGGATTAGCCAATTTCAACTGATTCAGGAAACGTTTGAGCGGTGTGTCTTGAAACTGGTTATTAACGCGAAGTGGCGAGCGGAAATACGCCATCACCTCGTCCAGAAGATTCAAGAGATCCTCGGTGCGGATACTGTTGTCACAGTGGAATTCGTAGCGGAGATCCCGCTTCCTGCATCCGGGAAAAGGGAATACACAATCTCAAAAGTATAGACAGGCGGACTTTAGTTTACCGTCGTCCATTCCCGACAAATATCCAACAAAGGCGCGTCCCGTTTTGTGTCTGCTGGAACATAAGCCAAAATCATCCCATCAATCGGTAGATTCCGATCCGCAATAACACCTGTACTCCGTTCAGCCGTTAAACCTTTGGAAAGTAGCAGGTAGAACGTATCTTTCCGCCATCCGGGGGTGGTATAGAAATTCCCCTGTCCTTTTGAAATAACAAGATCTGCTTCTGACAACGCATTGATGAATTCGGGTGTCGCCTGATAGAGATTGGTCCCGATCGTTACCGCACCTGACGACAACAACCGGAGTGTCCCCTCCCGAAGGGCTGCCTGAAGTTCCCGAAATTGCGGGTAGTTGACAATTGCCTGCAGATCCGCCACGGTCGCGTCGTTGCTGGCGTTATCGGCTTTCCCAACAAGGGAGATGTGGTGCCCAGACGCGACGAGTTCCTGAATGAAGGCGATGTCAAATATCACCTCTCCGTCGTTATCGGCGAGCCAGAGAATCTGCAGCGGTGTCCTTTCAATTACCTTTTCGATGAACACTTCGTAACAGTTGATAGAAAAAGGCGTTTCGACTGCTGCGCGGAGTGCTTCAGAGAAATAGTCAGGATTTGCTTTCAATCTCTTTATAACCCGCTCGCTGCTGTAGTCGATGATATTCCCAGCGACAACCAATTTCAGACGCGTCAGCCAATTATCATCCCAAAACGTTGGCAGCAGGGCGAGTGCCACCTGCCGCGCTTTCAGTTTATCGTGATGATAGGGGTTTGGATGGCCAGTATGAAGGGCTACCAACTCAAAAATGCTGCCCCATATCTCTTCAGGCGTGAGGGATTCTATCAGATACGCACCGTTTGCGCGTCTTATGTCCAAAAGGGTTCGGACTGCCTCACACACGCTCTGGTGCAACTCTGGCAGGCGCGTCGCGCGCGAAATCAACTCCGTAGAACTGTGGGAGAGGATATGCTGCCGAAGGTTTTCCCAATCCGGCAATTCTTTCTTCTCCTCGAAGGCGAAAACCCCTGGTCGATAGTCGGTTGGCACGATCTCGTCAAAAAGGGGCTTCGGTACCGATGGCGGGACTTGCGCGGGTGGGACACCGAGTGTCCGATCCGCGAGCGTAATACCAGCAGGAATCACCGTTCCGCGTGCTACAACCGATGTAAGCTGCACACCGCTTCCGATGCTTACAGCGTCAAATGTGCAATTTTTGATTGTGCTTTCGGTTGCGAGTCCATGCACGGGTGCTGCCAAATTCTCATGGATCGGGTTTGATTCAAAGGTCGTATCGTTCGCGGAAACAGCCTCTAACCCAACCGCATCCCCTACCCGTGTCGCGCCGCGCAGCGTAACGTTTTCCAGTCTACAGTAGTCACCGATACGAACCTGTTCGCCAATATGCACCCGACCGACGAGGTAACACGCCGTGCCGATGTCCATATTTTCAGACTCCAGTGTAATCTGTGCGCTCGGATCAACGCGAACGCCTTTTCGTGCCAGAGATTCTCGCGTCTGTGCAAACAGTGCCGCTTCACCCGCTAAAACGTTTGACCAGCGGTTCACGCCAGACAGGACCTCTTCGCGATAGATAAAGGCGTTTGTTTTTAACCCATCTTCATAGCAGTGCCGGATGAGATCGACGTGATGGAGTTCGTCGTTCCGATTCGGATGCGGTTGCAACCGGTGTATCCGTTCTAACAGTGCGCTCTTCCGAATCAGTGTGATGCCTGTGTTGGTATACGCTTCGCCGTTATGCCAGCGGTCCCACATCTCCTGCTTCTCTGCTGCTGTCATATCGTACCACTCTTTGGTTCCGGTGAATCTCCCATCCGCATCAAAGAATAGCCCACCCTTGTCCACGACGCTCTCAGGAACTTTACCGCACAAGGTAACGTCCGCACCGGAGAGGAAGTGTGCAAGCAACGTCTGTGCGAAGACGGCGCGGGCCAAGAACGGTTCATCGCCGAAGGCTACGCCAATCCATTCTGCGTCGGAGTCATGAAGTACTGGCAGTGCTGCTTGTAGCGCACCACCAGTACCGTTCATCTGTTCTTGGATACACAGAATCGCGTTGGGACCGAGCAGTTGTGTCACATATCCGTTTTCTTCTATACGCGATGCCATTTGTGGGTTGATCACAACGATGTCAGGACGGTTGCCGGGGAGGTAGCGGCGAGAACGTTGGAGCATATTCGCTTCGCCGAACATAATGTCCAATGTTTTGCTCAAGCGTCCGGTAGGGTCAATCCGCGTGCCTTTACCGGCAGCGAGTACCACCCACTGCGGCGCAAGATAGTTTTCGACAGAATCCGTCGGGAGTGTGTCAAGGAACGTCTCAAATGTGTCGGCATTCGCGGAAATTGCTATGAGTGTCTCTTCTAATTCGCAACCGAGGAGGTTCTCGAGGAGATGTGTTTTCATTTAGTCGTCCGTGTCTAATTCTGTTTGGATGCCCTGAAATCGTGCCAATGCAGCCGCTAAATTCTCAGTGATTTCTGCGACCAATACATCTGGCGTTGGAAGGTCCGCCGCGTCTTCAAGGGAATCCTCTTTTAACCAAAAAATGTCAAGGTTGATATGCTCTCGTTCAATGAGTTCGTTGTAACTAAAGGCACGGAAGCACTCGGTTTCGACTCTATCCTCGCGATTGTCTGGATTGTAGACGTTGATAAAGTCTTGCAGATCGGTATCTTGTAGTGGATTTGTCTTAAGCGTAAAGTTTTTGTTCGTTCGCAGGTCGTAAATCCAGAGTTTCTGTGTCCACGGTTCCTCCCGCGCCGGACGCTTGTCGAAAAAGAGCACATTCGCCTTGACACCTTGGGCGTAGAAAATCCCGGTAGGGAGTCGTAAGAGGGTGTGGACATCAAATTGTTTAAGCAGCTGCTGGCGAATGGTTTCTCCTGCCCCCCGTTCAAAAAGGACATTATCGGGCAGAACGACAGCAGCACGTCCATCTGTTTTCAGAATTGTCTTAATATGTTGGAGGAAGTTGAACTGTTTATTTGAGGTTGTCGCCCAGAAATCGTCGCGCTCATAAGTGAGCGATCTATGGCTGCGTTTACTACCGTTGGTAGCGATTGTAATGCTACTCCTGTTCCCGAAGGGTGGATTGGTGAGCACCATATCGTAGCGGTCTCCTGTGTCTCGACTGAGACTGTCATCCGTTGTAATAGGACTTTCGGTTCCACCGATCCCGTGCAAGTATAGATTCATCACACAGAGGCGGACGACGTTATCAACGATATCCGTGCCAGCGAAGGTGCTAAATCTAAGGAATTCCTTCTGTTCGCGGGTCATCGTACTGCCGTAATTTTCGGAGATGTAGTCGTGTGCTGCGAGAAAGAAACCACCGGTGCCGCACGCTGGGTCACAGATCGTTTGCATCGGTTCCGGATGCATCACGGTAACCATTGCCTTGATGAGTGGACGGGGTGTGAAGTACTGACCGGCTCCGCTTTTCGTATCTTCGGCGTTTTTCTGTAACAGCCCTTCGTAGATAGTGCCTTTGATGTCGGCAGTCATCCCGCTCCAGTTCTCAGCGTTGATGAGATGGATCAGACGTTGTAGGTTCGCGGGTGTCTGAATGCGGTTCTGTGATTTTCTGAAGATGACACCGAGTAACCCTTCTGCATTGCTTAATTCTCGGAGAGTTTTGACGTATTGATTTTCTAACGCTGTACCGTTCTCCTTGTAGAGGCTTTCCCAATCCAAATCTGCAGGGATAGTTGAAGGTTTATTGAAGGGTGGTTTCGTCTGTTCGTCAGCGAGTTTGAGAAACAGTAGATAGGTGAGTTGTTCGACATAATCCCCGTAACTGACTCCGTCATCTCGGAGGACGTTACAGAAATTCCAGAGTTTTTGGACAATCGTTGCGGATTCGTTTGACATTGGATAACCTCAACTCGTATGCTTGAACAAGAAACATGGACTAGGTATCTTCCGGGGGTATGATTACTAACTCACTGGCAAGGGCGAGTTCTCTTAGAATTTCATCCCTATCCGCTCTATTGGTTGGCAAGGGGCTGATGTTAGCATGTAATTCATGAACTCGGGTATCCTCGACCACTTCAAGGCCATTCTCATAAACGACATCCGCCCGTAAATCTGCCCTTGCTTTAATTTTATTTTTTCCTTGAACAAATTTGCGACCAATTTCCCATATTTCGCTTTCTTTTTCAGTGAGACCAGAAATACGATAC
>RKRO01000556.1 GCA_007571355.1 Candidatus Poribacteria bacterium
CCTCTTTCTTGAGTTGAACGATCAGCATACGCTCGACACTAAATCATAATTTGCTTGATTTATCTGCAGCAGAGTGCTATAATTAAGGACAGAGAAGAGCGAAATATTTTTAACGGACATTTACAACAAACACACGTTCAACCAGAAAACCGGCGGGGACATCACAAAATGGCGACACAACGAAAAATTCCAGAGAGATTCTGGTGCGTGAAACAGATACACATCTTTCAAGACCTCACTGGGGCCGACGCAAACGCTCTCACACGGATAATCACCTTCAAAACACTGAAACACGGAGAACCTGTTTCAGACGAAGGCGTTTATCTGCTGAAGGAAGGACGTATCAAAATCTACGAAACGCTAACTGAAGGTGAACCCGCTACTTTAGAGGTTATGGAACCCGGCGAAATCTTTGGTGCAATCGAGTGGAACGACAACGAAGCACATCGGAACATCACCGCTGAAACGCTCACAGAAGCTGTTGTCGGTATCGTTAGTGCAAAAAATTTCCAATTCTTTCTGAAACGGAAAATACATTTGGCGATGCCGTTCAAACGTCCCCTACACCAGAGAGTTCTGTTCGCTATAGATGCTGTAATCTGCAGGTTAGACGGGGCATCCAAATGGACACCCATTGAGACATCAGGCACTCTGTTCGCAACGCAGCTGCTCCGTCTCCGAAATGTGCTGTTCAAATGGATAACCCGACACCGGAAACAACGAGACAAAACGACGAACCCATTTATAAACGTCGCGTTTCGGAGTCCTGAATCAAGGCTCGCGCTGCTATTACGGAACCACGCCGACCCACCGAGCCGAAACCCCACAATAACCAGCCGCGGTTCACAATGCACACTACATAAATTTTCAACAAAAAAATTAGCACGCTTAATCGGTTGCTCCATAGAAAAAACCGAAACGCTCCTCAACCATTTTAAACAACACGGAATCCTTGAAAAACGGTACCGACGCATCCAAATATTAGATCCTTGGCAACTCAAAAAGATTGCTAACTCAAAGATGGAAACGCTACTGCCGAAAACGGATAGCAACCCAGAGAATACCGAAAACTATGAGCAAAATGAACCCTTACTTGCAGTTCGACCAACAGATGGTCGGTGACATCTATACCTCACAAGAGGTGATGGACAATCTGACCGTCTTATGTGATGAATACGGCGCGCGGTTCGCCGGAACACCAGAGGAATACGCAGCTGCGAACTTCATCGCAGGCTGCTTTAAAAAATACGGACTCCAGAACGTCAGACTGGAAGATTATCCTTATGCTGGTTGGACGCGGGGTCCGGCGACACTTGAGGTGCTGGAGCCTATTCGCCGAACACTGCACTGCATCTCGCTTCCTTACTGTCCCGCTGACGACATCACAACCGAATTGGTCTCTGCTGGACACGGAAGTCCCGCAGAATATGAAGCACTCGGCGACACCGCCATCGCGAGGCTGGTTATGGCACAGAGCGCCTCACCACCAGACCTCGGCAGATGGGTACATCGCAAGGAGAAATTCGAACGCGCGGTCCTCGCTGGCGCGTGCGGATTTATCTTCGTTAGCGAACATCCAGGGGTCGGCCCCGAAACAGGGAGTCTTCAAAACAATCAAGAAGCACCTATCCCAGGGATATCTGTCTGCAAAGAAGATGGCGAATTCCTAAAACGACTCCTCGCGCGGAATGCTGGAAAAGTCCGACTGAGACTCCAGACCACCGACATCAATGCCCCGCGTACGTCATGGAACGTCGTCGCAGACCTACCGGGACACGAGAACAGCGAAGAGAGGATAATCCTTGGATGCCACTACGACGGACACGACATCTCACAAGGGGCACACGATCCCGCATCAGGCATGGTCTCCGTGATAGAAGCTGCACGTGTCCTATCCGCTTATGCGGGGGACTCGCTCAAACGTACCGTTCGGTTCATCGCCTTCGGAACAGAAGAAATCGGACTCACAGGCGCGTTCCGTTATGTTGAGGCACACGATTCGGAATTGGATCATATTCGGTTCATGCTCAATATGGACGCAGCAGGCGGTGCAAGTCGTAAAGGCATCGTCCTACATCAATGGGACGCATTGGGCCCGTTTTTTAACACCGCACGTGAACAGATGAACGCCGAGATGCCGGTCGGGCAGAAAGTGCATTCCTACTCCGATCACTTCCCGTTTTTCTTGAAGGGGGTGCCGTCAAGCCATATCGGTGACCCGGAGGCACTGCCGTCCGGTAGAGGTTTCGGGCATACGGCTTACGATACACTGGATAAGGTGAAATTAGAGAACCTACGTGCCGCCAGCGCAGTCGGTGCCAGGATAGCACTCCGATGTGCGAACGCGGACGATTTTCCAGCGAAACGACGAGACGCAGCAGCGGTTCAAGAAATTGTTGATACCGATCCGGGGTTAGAGGGTTACCGGATCTCACTCAAGTTGACAAGCGGATAGTCAGTAAATTCAACACCAGTTTGAAAAAAGTATGAGCGGTTTCCCCTGCAGCCGCACATTCGCCAAAAAAGCCATAGATTCCCCGAAAAGCGGCGATCTTTAGAAGGACAACCGCGCTTATCAGGGGTAGGCGGACGCTCAGCGGAAAAGCGGCTGCTTTAGGTATTTATCAAACTCACGTTATCGTAACATGCGAAAATAAATGCACACTTGGACAAGGATACCCCTACCCCCTACCTCCCCGCAAGCAGGGGAGAATCAGCGGGACCTCGCTTCTATGTGCTGTGTTTCAATCCTTACGGGCTTTAGTATAAATTTAGACTCTTGCGAAATTATTAAAAACAGACTATGATACATTCACGTTATCGCTATAGCCATATTGCTCTGCTGCTATTGATTGCCTCAATAAGCATAGGTGCGTTTTGTTATTGTGCCTACAGCGCAGAATTTAGTAGAGGGGCTGCCCAGGACACAGTTACGGCATCGCGGCGCACTGCGATTGTAACTGCAGTGGAAGAAGCGAGTCCAGCGGTGGTCAATATAAGTGCTATCCGGACGGTTGAGACGCGAACCTCCATTGATGAGTGGTTTTTTCGGGGGGGCATTACCTATCCGCGTAGGCGTTCTCTTCGAGAAGTTGGTTCGGGAGTCATTGTTGACAAAAAGGGGCATATCCTTACAAACCATCACGTTATTGAGGATGCAGACAGCATTACTGTTACCTTGTCTGATGGACGGGAGTTTGCGGCACAAGTCGTTGGGTATGATTATCTCTCGGATCTCGCTCTTTTAGCGGTTGAAGCAGACAAGATTTCTTTGCCAGAGATCGAATGGGGAGATTCAGCTTCCCTTTTAATAGGTGAATGGGTCGTTGCGATTGGAAATCCTTTTGGACTATCCATCGGTAATGCACAACCCACGGTTACGGCTGGCATTGTGAGTGCAACGCAGCGCGCTCTCACCATTCATCACCGGTATCATGAAAATTTGATTCAGACAGATGCCTCTATTAATCCGGGGAACAGTGGTGGGGCTTTGGTAAACATAGATGGGCAGATTGTCGGTATAAACACTTTTATTCACTCAACCAGCGGCGGTTCACAAGGTGTTGGCTTCGCGATTCCAGCGAATAAAGCGAAGAAAGTCGTCGAACAGATTATCGAGTACGGCAATGTCGTTCCACCTGATCTCGCGATTGAAGTCCAAGACGTAACCGAAGAATTAGCAGAAAAACTGTCAACACCGGTGAACGCTGGTGCCCTAGTATCGGAAATAGAGAAACGGAGCCCAATTGCGAATGCTGGTATCCGACGCGGAGATGTCATTATCAGCATTTCAGGGGATCGGGTAAAGAGTGAAGCAGATTTTTACGCACTCACACGGCTGCTCCCGATCAATCAACAGATAAAATGTGAGTTTAGCCGCCGTGGGAAAAAGAGACAGACCGAATTTAGCATAAAAACTCGGCAATGGAGTTATAAACCTCCCGGATGGGGTATCACTTTTGCGCAACCCGACAAGGCTATGGCACGTAAATACCAGATGCCAGGTGTTATTATCACAAAGGTTGATAAAGACAGTAGATTGACAGATGCCCTTAAACGTGGAGATCTGATCTATCAAATAGACGATACCCATATCTATTCACTCGAAATTTTTAAACTCGTTGATGAAAACATCCGTTCTCAATACAGGGCGCACCTCTATTTTGAACGGGACGGCGTCCGTAACCGTATCCCAATCTTTTTTAATAGAAACAATCAGCGGAGGTAAGTGT
>RKRO01000304.1 GCA_007571355.1 Candidatus Poribacteria bacterium
GAACTAATAGCTGCAGAGCAGCGAAAGATTGAACTCCTCCAAGAATACCGGCAATCCCTTATCTCCGAGGCAGTGACCGGGAAAATAGATGTCCGAGACGAGAGGTAGACCTTCTGTTTTATTTTCAGATAGTGTGTGATAGGATAGGTGCGTTTAGTTTTAGGGAGCCTGTGTCCTCAAATTCTGCGAAAATCTATGACGATAAGTCTGAAGACAGCGCAGAGAGGATAACGATGCCTTGGGATTTGCGAAAATCGGAAACAACGGAAAAGTCACGGGGCACCACGATAAAAAAAACAAAAAATCTAATCGAAAAATGGAGAATTGCATGAAACTTTCTGGATACCCAATTTTTTTCTGTTTTTCATCACTGTTTTCTCCTGCTTTGTTCTCGTAAGTTGCAGTGTAGAGGATATCATAGGCGGAGACGAGGAAAAACGTGTCACGCTTTTGAAAGTCTCTCCCCGAAATGGGAGTACAATTAGTCAAATGGCCCCGATACACCTCACGTTTGATGGACAACCGACAGGTTTGACCGTGAGCGGTAGCGATGTTTCCATCGTCGGCTTCGGTACCCACTTGACGCTCACAACTCCAACGCAGTTCCCACACGGGACATTGAAACTCGTTCTCACATGGGCAGATGGCACACGGACTCTGAATTACACCGTTGAACGCCCCCCGCCAGGAAGGTCAATAGATACCTGGGGAGTCCAGATGGTGCTCATTCACACTCGCGATAATTTCGAGATGGGGAGTGAGGATAAAGAAAGTTCAGCTGATGAACGGCCCGTTCATAGCCCCTCCGTGGATTCGTTCTATATAGACACCGAGGAAGTCACCAATAACGAGTTCGTAAGGTTTATCTTAGAGACTTCCGAGTGGTCAGAGGAACATGGCGACTGGAAATCCCCCTGGTCAAAGGAACTTATCGACAGGAAATTCCACGATGGCAATTATCTGAAAGAGTGGGTAAGGAACCCTGTAGGTGGTTCTCTCAAATTTGTTCCCCCTCTCGGTAAGAGAGATTATCCGGTTAATTATGTAAGTTGGTATGCGGCGATGGCGTATGCAGAGTGGAGGGGAAAATGCCTACCCACGGAGGCGGAGTGGGAGAAGGCGGCGCGGAGTGGGCTTGTCAAGATGAAGTATCCGTGGGGCGATACGATTTCACCCGTGGATGCCAACTATGGCGGTCACGTTGGGCATATAACCCGCGCTGGGGATTATCCATCGAACAACTATTATGACATATACGATATGGCCGGCAATGTGTCGGAGTGGTGCCTGGATGGGTATGAAGCTGGCTTCTACAAAGTGTCTCCAGATCTTAACCCGGTTGCGGGTGAGTCTTTAGCGTTTCTTCTCTCAAATTTCAAAGATATTAAAACAGACCGCGTCTTACGCGGTGGGAATCTGTTTGATTCAACGAAGGACGTGCGCGTCTCCGCGCGCAGCAGGCGAGCCCCGACGGAAACAAACAACACTGGTTTTCGTTGTGTGAAGTCTGCTGATTTTTAACGGCTTACCTTACACCCGCACAGTACAAACTATAAAGAAAGTTTATGCTCCCTCCACACACCTACATAGCATATAGGGCTCTGCTGTTTTTTCGGGTCCCATTTTCTTTTTCTGCTAACGTGCTTCCGCTGCACTCACATAAACACATGCGAACCGGCTTCTACCAAACAACGATATACCCGATACTCATCATTCTGACAGTCTTTCAGATTCCTAATGTTCACGCGGCTCCTGACCGATTCAAAATTCATGTGTTGGATGGCGAGGCAAAGATGCCTCCACCCTATATGCTCATCTCAGGGAAACAATACCGACTTGAGGCAATATCTTCCGATAAAGAAGTACTGTCAGCGCAGTGGTTTCTCTCAGGAAACTTAGGCAGCATCACGACAAGTACGCCGCCGATACTCACAACAATTTTCGTTGGGATGGGAGAACTTATCTGCCACGCAGAG
Organism: Candidatus Poribacteria bacterium; assembly: GCA_007571355.1. GTDB lineage: Bacteria > Poribacteria > WGA-4E > WGA-4E > WGA-3G > WGA-3G. The sequence goes on from RKRO01000304.1 coordinate 1,977, forward strand.
GGTATGAAACAACGTGTGAAGTTAAACGTTGTCCCTGCAACGAAAATTATCGGTAGCAACGGGGGCAAACTCCAAAGCCCGGCAGGGGTCGTGATAGAACTGCCTGAAAGTGCCCTCGCGACTGAAGAAAAAATCGGGATAGAGATTGTGGCACCCCCCGGATTACCGCCAACCGTGCAGCGATTCGTCCGAGTCATCCGAATCTCGCCAGAGAAATTGGTCTTGAAACGCCCCGGGCGGCTGACCTTTCTATACCCCCCTTCCGTTTCCCCGCACACACGAGCGGCCAGTGGAGGGCTCGCAGATGCGAAACCTTTACTCTATTTTTGGGAGACGTTTGGGAAAAAGTGGGTTCCGTTACAAGGGCATGTGGATGCAATTCACGGGGGTGTGACAACGCCTATTAACCATTTCGGTATTTACACTGTGATGGCAGCGACACCGGAAACTGTGAAACAGAGCGAGCAGCTGCAGATTCAAAACGTCACGCTTTCCCCGCGCGTCCTCTTCGCATCCGATAGAAACCGATTGACGATAGCCTATCAACTCACGGCACCGGAGGCAACGCGGGTGTTTGTGACAATGGAGATTTTTGACCTTCGCGGGAGACGGGTGCGGCAACTGCTTGAGAATGCCTATAACTACACCGGGCAAAATGCTGCACAGTGGGACGGATTGACAGATGATGGCAGTCTTGCGAAAAATGGACGTTATCTACTGATAATTCGAGCAAGAACAATGGGGCAGCAAGTGGGGTATCGGAAACTGATTGTCGTCTTTAAATAGAGTGGGAGAATCAAAAATAGACGCTGAAGGACGAAAAGAAGAGATTCGGATAACTCCCAAACTCCGATTGAAGTTGCGTGGCATCATCTTCTTTAGGTCGTTTCCCGATGCTGATGAAACCGCCGACAGATAAATGAATATCCTCAGCGACGTTATATGAAATCTGTGGTGCAAGCCACATTGACGGGTCAGATAAGTTGAACAGGATTTGCCCACTGACGTTAATCAGCGGAGTCAGTTGATACGTGAGTCCAGGAGCGAGGTAGTGAACCCCGAGTAGATAAACACCCCCGCGCGTGTACGCCGGTTCCTCTAAATTGGTGAGGAAGTTCTCCGGTTTTCTTGTACCTGCCCCATTGAAATGGTATTCGATAAACGTATAGGCCTCTCCACCGAAGCTATAATCGAGACCGATAGAGGTACGCAGATAATTGTCCGTTGTGTTGGGTTCGGCATCAAAGGGTTCAGCAAGTACGTAAGCCGTTTCCAGCCAGAAGCCGGCACCACCGATGCCACGGGCTATCTCTAAACCGACAAGCAGATCCTTCTGAAATTCCAAAAGTAGAATTGAGAAGTCTGTCTCTACGGCGTTCAATTGTGTGCGGAGAAAGACAGCACTCTTGTCAAAGTCGAAATCAGAGCCGAAGATGTATCCTGTATCTATCTCACCCATGACCCCTACAGGAATCCGTATCCGAATTGCGTCTACGCCGACGCGGTCTTCCGTATCAAGTTGGTCATAAGTATATGGAGCAATGACATCGGTTGGATTTATGATGCGAGCACTACCCCAGGCAATGGCATCCCGACCGATGGAGAAATCCGCGAAATCTGTGCTGAACTGCACCGAAGCCCGATCAAGATTATGATAGATACCAACGCTGCTAACCGGTTCCGCCTCACTCGGATAAAGCCGGGACTCGAAATCTGCGACGCGGTAACGAGATGCAGCAACACCGACGGCAAAGGGAGACTGCGAAAAAAGTAAAGGGTCTTGAACGCGCGGGGTAAAATCGTAAGCGAATGCCAGTGAGAGTGAATCTGATAGTACGTAAGAGAGGTTGAAACGCAGTCGGTTAACCACGACTCCCATCATTGATGCCTCTGGAAGCCGGGAATTAAATGCCGTGGAAAAGTTTTTGTAGTAACCACCGACTTGGAATTCTGCTTTGGTGACTCCTACAAGTGGTGTTATTAGCAAGCAGATGATGAGTGCCAGAATTTTTCTCATTGAATGGTGCTTCAGTTTTCAGTTCTCAGTTGTCAGCGAAAAGAAATTTCTGGCGAATGCGATTGAAAACCGACATCTCTTATCTGGTTTCGTCGGGGTCTATGCGTCCGTCACGCAGTGTTATCAAACGCCTCGCACGCTCCATTACCATCGGATCGTGAGTTGAGAAGATGAATGTCATGCCGGTTTCTGAGTTAAGGTGGCGCATCATCTCAAGCAGATCGGCCCCCGTTTTAGAATCGAGGTTCGCTGTTGGTTCATCGGCGAGAATAATCGTCGGTTCAGAAACCATTGCGCGGGCGATAGCAACGCGTTGTTGCTGTCCGCCTGAAAGCTGCGTCGGTGTCCGGTTAGCAACCCCTTTTAATCCAACGGTTTCAAGCATTGTTAGGACCCGTTCGTGCCGCTCTGCTTTCGGCACACCCGCCAAAAGCATGATATATTCAACATTTTCCTCAACCGTCAGCACAGGAATTAGATTGTAAGCCTGGAAGATGAATCCGATGTTATCACGTCGAAAGTCGGAGAGTTCATTGCCGCTCATTTCTGATAGTGCCTTGCCAGCAAGCCAGACTTTCCCTTCTGTAGGGCTATCCAATCCAGAAATGATGTTAAGAAAGGTTGTTTTACCAGAACCCGAGGGACCCACCAAGGCCGTAAATTCTCCCGATTCGATGGTTAAATCAATCCCATTAAGAGCGTTGACAGGAATACCGTTCGCTGCGTAAACCTTTGTCACATCTTCTGTGACGATGACATCTGTTTTCTGCGTCTGTTCCATTTTGAGTTCCTAAAAGCTGCGCCGCATCGCGTCTACGGGAGCCATTTTAGCAACATGGCGAGCAGGATACAACCCGGCAATGAGGGTGAAAGCGAAAACCCATATCGGATAGACGATAAACTGTCCAACTGTCATAACTGGACGGATAAGCTCCTGCATCGTCACGCCCATCATTTCAATGCCGGTGTAGTCAATGCCGGTGTGTGCCAATAGTGCTGTCACAAGGAAACCGAGTATTACGCCCAATCCGATGCTCACCATCGCCAAAGCACCCGCTTCAAATAAGACGACACGCGCCATCCCCAAAGGACGGGTTCCAACAGCGCGTAACACACCGAATTCAAACATCCGTTCATACAAAGACATGAAAAGGGTATTGATAATCCCGAAGACGACCACTCCAAACAATATAACGCCTACGATGTATTTGCTGTAGGTCGTCATTTGTAGCACGACTGTCAATTGCGGCATGAGTTCTGTCCAGCTCAATGCTTCGTTGCCGTGCTGAGAATAGGTTTTCCAAAATGGCAGCGTCGAATCTTGAGTGTAGGCGATTGAAGTGAACTTAATTGCGATTTCATGGACATCACTACCGATAGCGATCATCTCCTGTGCTTTCTGAATTCGGATAAACGCCATACCACTGTTCATCCCTTCGTCGGGAAAATAATAAATCCCGGAAACGCGAAACATCTCTTGGGAGAGTTCTCCGGTTTTGGCTTGCGACACCGTCACGACGACCCGATCGCCAAGTCCAACCTCTAAGATTTCGGCGAGTTTCGCACCGATGATAACATCGCGGCTATTATCCGCTTCAAAATAGACACCTTCGGTTATCGCGTCATCAATCAAGGATAAGAACTTCTCTGTGGGTGGATGAACCCCGATGAGATTAATCGCGCTGACATTTGCTGGAGACGTAATCATGCCGGAAACAAGCACCCTTTGCGTGAAATGCTGAACCGTGGGTTCTTCAGCGAGGCTCCGTGTCACCTCATCAAGGGCTTGGATCGTCAATGATGCCTCTTGTTTGTCTCGAAAGCCTTCCCGATGAATCTGTGCCTCACCAAGGAAAGAGGCAGTAGCCGTCCGAACCAAAGTCTCTTGCATCCCTATCATAAGAGCATCCATGAAGATCAGGGCGGTGAGACCGATACTGATCGCTGTTGCAGCGATAATTGTCCGCCGTTTATTCCGAAAGATATTGCGCCTGGCAAGTTTTACTGAAATCCACCACATTTTTCTAATTTTCCTTTAACCAATAGCCCTACTAATGTGTCCGCATTGCTCTTGCTGGTAGAATCCGGGCGGCTTTTATCGCAGGAAACAGACTAACGACCGTCGCGGATGCCATAACCGTAATCGCTGGAATAATCAGGCATCGGATGTTGACTTCGGCATACAGAGTCTTGATTTTCATGCCGCCAAAGGAAATTTCTTGGGGATATGTGATGCCGTATATAGACAGCAGATAATTGGCGAGGGTTCCAAAGATCACACCCACACAGATGCTACCGAGTGTTATGATGACAACTTCGCAGATGACGAGCCAAAAAATTTGCATCGGTTTTGTCCCAACTGCCTTCAGCACGCCGTATTCGCGCGTCCGCTCCAGTACCGACATCAGCACTGTATTGAGGACACCGATAGCCACAATCAGCATAATCACCCAGCGTGAAATAGCATCTCCTTGTTGATCGGCTTTCATAGCGCGATAAAAAGATTTGGCGACCGCTTGCCACGGTGCAACATCCAGCGTTGAATCGTTGAGGTTCGCTTCAATTGCGTTCGTAATTTTACCAACTTGATTGATGTTTGAGACAATCACAACGATTTCATGAGCGCGCCCTTCAAGCACAAACAGTTCCTGAGCGTCTTTGATGTGTAGATAACATGCTGTTCGATCTGTTGCGTCGTCACCACTCTCGGCAATACCGACAATCTTATACACGTCATTCGCAAGCGAACCGTCTGCACCTTGCGAAAAAATCACAATTTCACTATCAATCTTTGCAGAAAGCGTCTTTGCCAAGTTTTTCCCAATAACGGCTTCATGCGAAGGGGTTTCTGCTAATACCGTGCCTTCAACTATTTTTTTATCAAATCGAGTCGCTTGCGTCTCTCGTACCACGTCAACACCGATGATTTGTACAGCTGTGCTCTTTTCACCGACCGAGCCGAGTCCAGCCGCGTATACCCGCGGGGTCCAAGCTTCAACCCCTGCAACATCCTGTATCACCGCTCCGACAGCAGTATACCCATCAATCGTATCGTAGAGTGACGGCTTGTCAAGGTATCCTACACGGTGCACCTGAATGTGTCCCATACGATTTCGCGTGAACATGGAGATAATGTCTCCATACGCACCGTCGGACAGACCGATGGTTACCGACAAGAGCGTAAAACCGACGATCATCGCGAGTGCTGTTAGAATTGTCCGTCGCTTTTGACGGAAGATGTTACGAAACGCAATTTTGAGTATCATATAAATTAGTAGACACACGCCGTGTGCCGTAACACCAAACTGCCTACCTTCTTCTCTGAAGATTTCGGCGGGTGAAAATCTTATCATCAATCTCTGAATCGAATGTCGCATTCAGCCATCGGACAACCGTTTTGTGCCCTTCTTTGTTCTGTGGGATGATCTCCATCACAGATGGCGCGATTTTGTCACCAAAGGTTTTGATCTCTTTGAAATTCATCACCCGCATCAGGTTCCCTTTTTCGTCATAGAACCGCTGCCATACCGGCATATAATCGTCAGACTGCACGGCTGCAACGATCTTTCCCCAGACGATGGGGGACTCTTCTTTCGGGACAAGTTGAATATAGAGATGCTCCGGGGTTGCATCCTCTGGTGTCGTCAGTTGATATATATAATCGTTGAGCATTGACGACTCCCGAACCAAATCGTCGTTTGTGAAATCGGATCCCATCCACGACCCCATCATCATTGACGGCGGAATCTTCATCACCTTGTTCGTCTTCGGCAGATAGTTCCACATCTCGTTCCCGATGCGCAGTGTCGCGACACCTTGTTCTTTCTTTGGTGCCGTAATTCGGATAAAAGTCTTGCTCATCCCTTCTGTCCAGACCGTCATTGCGAGGGTGCGTTCCCAATGTGGTGTAAAGATGTGCATCTCCATGTCGGCATGACTCGTCTCACTGCGATAGAGTTGATCAATTTTTTTTACAATGGCTTCAACATCGGGTGCGGTTTCATTGGCTTGCCCTGACACACAAAGCGGAACAGCCAACATCAGCAACAACCACACTTTCAGCCCCTGTAATCCGTCTCGTGTTTTGCCTCTGGGTTTCATCATTTTTGGGTTATCCTTTCCATTTGACCTTATGCTATTATGATATAACAAAATGTCTTTAAAGTGCAAGTTTTTCGTTACATGCCGTATGTAGTCTGGGATTCTCTAACAAACAATACCTCTTTCATATCTATCCAACCCAATTACCTCCAGTCAAACACAAGAGACCTTCAAAAAAACATATTGACAGTATTGCTTTCTGCAGTGTATGATATGCAAAACAGACGCTATCATAGGAGGAAACAGATTTGGCAGCAGATATTGGGCTCATCGGATTAGCAGTGATGGGCGAAAACCTTGCACTGAACATGGAAAGCAAAGGCTTTGAGGTGGCGGTCTTTAACCGTACCATCTCACGGGTAGACGCTTTCATGGAACGTGCTGCGAAAGAAAAAAATATCACTGGGGCACATTCTATACCGGAGTTAATTGAAAAACTCGATACCCCTCGAAAAATTATCTTGATGGTGAAAGCGGGGGAACCCGTTGATGCATTTATCGGGCAATTAGTGCCACATCTCTCAAAAGGCGACCTCATTATTGACGGCGGGAATTCTAATTTCAACGACACCGTCCGCAGGCACGCGGAGTTGGCTAAACAGGCTATTCTGTTTATCGGCACGGGTATCTCCGGCGGTGAAGAAGGCGCGCTCAAGGGCCCCGCGATGATGCCAGGTGGTTCAGCTGAGGCTTATGCACTCGTGGAACCAATCTTTACGAAGATCGCAGCACAAGTAGACGGCACGCCGTGCTGTTCCTATATCGGCCCAGACGGTGCTGGGCATTACGTGAAAATGGTGCATAACGGCATCGAGTACGGTGATATGCAGCTGATCTGCGAAGCCTATTCGTTGATGAAAAGCGTCTTGGGCATGAACGCGGCCGAAATGCACGAAGTCTTCAGCGAATGGAATCGCGGCGAATTGAATTCTTACCTCATCGAAATCACTGCTGATATCTTCACACAACTCGATAGCAGCGGCACGCCTTTTGTGGATGTGGTGCTCGATCAAGCAGGGCAAAAGGGTACCGGCAAATGGACGAGTATCTCGGCACTGGACCTCGGCATCTCCGCACCGACAATCGCTGAGGCGGTTTTTGCGCGATGTATCTCCGCCGTCAAAAGCGAACGTGTTGCAGCAGAACAGGTTATCCAAGGACCAGCCGGAACGTTCCAAGGCGACCGAGATGACGCATTAAAAGCGATTCATGATGCGCTCTACGCCGCGAAAATCTGCTCTTATGCGCAAGGTTTCGCCTTAATGCGGGAAGCCAGTGAAGAATTCGGTTGGAATTTGGAACTCGGCAAGATCAGTCTCGGTTGGCGTGGTGGCTGTATCATCCGCGCCAAATTCTTGCACCGGATCGCTGAGGCATTTGAGCGAAATCCTGAACTTCCAAACCTGTTACTTGATTCCTATTTCCGGGGCGTGATTGAAGCGGCACAACCGAACTGGCGAAATGTCATCGGTACCGCTACGCAACTCGGTGTCCCGATCCCGGCGTTCAGTTCCGCTTTAGCCTATTTCGATAGTTACCGCAACGGCAGGCTCTCCGCGAACCTCATCCAAGCGATGCGCGACTATTTCGGGGCGCATACTTACCACAAACTCGATGCAGAGGGAAATACAATCCTCGGAAAAGATGGCAATCCGACAGTATTCCACACCGAATGGATGCTCGAAGGTCGCCCAGAAGTCATTGTTGAATAGTTATCAGTTCGGTTTTTCTGTGAAGAACCTTTCAGTTGTCAGTCGTCAGTTAAAGAGGTTTGTTATTGCTTGGACAGTAACCTCAACTGCCACAAGATGACTCATAACTGAAAACTCATAACTGATAATTCTTAAAAAGGAGCGTTTATGGCATACGGACCACAACAAGCACTCTACGATTTCAAACCGCAGCACGAGTTTTTCGTCGGTATCGACTCCGACGGTTGCGTTTTCAACAGCATGGAGGTCAAACATAACGACTGTTTCAGCGTGAACCTCGTCAAACATTTCGGCTTAGCATCTATTTCACGCCAGGTGCATCAGGCGTGGGATTTCGTGAATCTCTACTCCAAAACACGTGGTACGAATCGGTTCAAGGCAATCCTATTGGTGTGCGATTTCTTACGCGAGATGTCACTCGTACAGAAAATGGGTGTCGCAGTCCCTGAGCTCGCCTACTTAAGAGATTGGGTCGAAAATGAAACCAAACTCGGCAACCCTGCACTACAAACTGCCATTGACAACGCCACCGGTGAGAGGCTCGACGAGCTGAGCCAAGTCATGGCGTGGAGTCTCGGTGTAAACGAAAGTGTCGCTGAGATTGTCTATAACCTCCCACCGTTTCCCGGTGTACGCGAGACCTTGCAACGGCTGCAAGGACAAGCAGATGTCATTGTCGTCTCCGCTACGCCGGACGAAGCACTCCAACGTGAATGGAATGAACACGAAATTGATAGCTATGTCGCGCTAATTGCGGGACAGGAGATGGGGACGAAAACGGAACATCTCACGATAACGACGAAAGACAAGTATCCCGAAAACCAAGTCTTGATGCTCGGCGATTCTCCCGGGGACATGAAAGCAGCACAGGATGTCGGCGCGTTGTTCTTTCCTGTCAACCCCGGTGCCGAGGACGCATCATGGCAACTGTTCCTTGACGAAGCAATGGGCAAATTCTTTGAGGGTCAATACGCTGGTGCCTACGAAGCCGCGTTAATAAACGAATTTCAAGGATTGTTACCGGAAACCCCACCGTGGCAATAAAAATCAGCGGATAGGCGGGAAGAAGGAGGGAAGTTTGGAGGGGGTCGCTTTCTGATGATCTTCCATCCTTCCATCATTCTTCCACGTTTCTGCTTACCTGTGTTTACATTACGAAAGGAAATTTATGAAGATTTTACTTCAAGGACGTGTTGAAGGCGAGTTGTTAGAGAGACTGGAGAGCATCATCGGTAGTGAACACACCTATGTTGCACCAAGTTCACGTGAGGAACTCATTGCGGAAGGCAAAGATGCCGATATTTTTTACGGATATTGCAGTGAGGACCTTTTCCCATACTTTCCGAACATCAAATGGATTCAATCCTCCAGTGCAGGCATGGACCGACACATGTACCCCGCGCTCCGCGAAAGCGATGTTCTTCTGACAAACGCTGCGGGTTTATATGGGACACACGTCGCCGACCAAGCGTTCGCGCTCCTGCTGGGTTTGGCGCGCGGTATTCACGAATCCGTTCGGAATCAGGACAAGCACCAATGGGGTGGTAACAGGAAAGCCCCGATGATAGAGATTGACGGATTCAAGATTGGTATCGTCGGGATGGGCGGTATCGGGATGCAGATGGCGAAGCGCGCAAAAGGGTTCGATATGTACGTTATGGCTGTCGATGCCTATCGTACCGATAAACCCGCCAACGTTGATGAATTGATGCCGATGGCTCAACTTTCCAACATGATGAGCCAAGTAGATGTTGTTATGATTGCATGTCCGTTGACCGAGGAGACACGTGGGTTAATCAATAAGGATAACCTATCTGTGATGCAACCGACAGCGTTCTTTATCAACGTCGCCCGCGGGCCGATCGTCAACGAACCCGATTTGGTTGAGATACTGAAAGAACGGAAAATTGCGGCTGCAGGATTGGATGTTACCGAAATCGAACCGCTCCCTGCAGACAGCCCGTTGTGGGATCTGGACAACGTTATCATCTCTCCGCATTCTGCGGGCGGCTCGCAGCACCGCATGCGCCGCATCACTGAATTCTTCTTGGATAACCTGGAACAGTATCTGAAGGGTGAAGAGTTGAAGAACGTTGTAAATAAGCAGCTTGGATTTTAGCAGAAATATCTATTTTTCCAGTAGCCTCGATTCCACGATCGAGGCACTGCTTTGAGAACCATGATTGAATACAAAGATTATATCGGAGTTGTTGATTTTGACCCAGAAATAGACCTTTTTCATAGAACAGTGATTAATGCACAGGGCGTAATTACGTTTATGGTGCCTCTGTAGCTGAACTGCGGGGGGAGATGCAAAATCACTTGAGGTCTACTTCGCGGTTTGTGAAGAACAAGGGAAACAGATATGAGAAGGTTCGGTACACAGGGGCCCGTGAATCCTGAACAGCATTACGTTGTCCCCCGCACGGAAGAACTTGCAGAGTTTATCAGGCGCGTCAAAGAGGGACGCTACATCGTCATCTTCGCGCCGCGGCAAACAGGAAAGACGACTTTCTTTCAGCGCGCTGTTGCGGCACTCACCGCTGAAGACCTAACCTATTTTCCTATTCAACTGAATTTTGAAATATATGTAGATTGCGACCGTGCCGAATTTTACGAGTTTCTCACCAAACAGATCTGCAAGGAAATTGAACGCGTTTTCCACGAACGTGGAGCGGCACTCGACGCAGCACTCAAGCATTTTCTCGACAATGCCCAGATAACTAACCATTTGTCAATGATGGAATTTTTTGAAGAGTTCCAGCGTTTCCTGAAGGATGGAGAAAATTGGCGGAAAGTTGTCCTCATTATTGACGAGTTTGATGGCATTCCTATATCTGCCCTGAAAGGTTTTCTGCACGCCTTCCGACATACTTACATCACCCACGCCACACTTCAATGTCCGCACAGTCTTGGCATTGTAGGGGTCAAAAGTATTGCACAACTTGACTATGATCGCTCTGTTTCTCCCTTCAATATCCATGACGATTTTGCTCTGCCCAATTTTACACTCACACAGGTGGAAGAACTGCTTGGGCAATACACTGCCGAGGTCGGACAGGCTTTTGCTCCAGAAGTTACTGAAGCCGTTCACAAACAAACAGGGGGCCAACCCTTCCTTGTCAACCGACTCGCGCAGATACTCACAGAGGAAATGGACATCCCGAAAACTGAAACGATCACGTTGGCACACTTTTCAGCAGCACACATACAGCTCGTGGATGAAAATAATACCAATCTAACACATTTGACAACCAATATCCGTCGAAATCCACGCTTTGAAAACTTTTTGATGCGAATCGCATTGGATGAGGAAGGGGTGCCTTTCAACCTACGCAACGAACTTATTAATGAACTCACAACGTACGGAGTACTCGCGAGAGGCACTGACAGAATGTGTAAAATTGGCAATCCAATTTATCTACATTGCATTTTACAGGCATTCAAGCCAATAGTTAATGGCTTGGAACGCGACTACTTCCCCGAAGATACCGATGGATTTCAGTACCTTATGTCTGATGGACACATTGAGATGGAACGGCTCATGGATAACTTCCAAGATTTCACTGCTCGTGCAGGATACAGAATATTACAAGTTCCTGAAACCCCGCAAGAGTTCATCGGGCAGCACCTGCTATTTGCTTATCTCGACCAGTTTGTTACCAGCGTGAATGGGGCAATGTATATGGAAGTTCCAACAGGGCGCGGCAGGATGGATTTGATTATTTTTCACAATCAAAGAAAACACATCGTTGAAACAAAGATATGGCGAAGCGACAGGGTCTATACCCAAGGGAAGCAACAACTCGCGGCGTACCTGGCGACAGAAGGCGTTGTGGAGGGGTACTACGTTGTGTTCGACCATCGCGAGGTGCCGGAACCGCGCACTGAGACAGAGGTAATAAACGAATTGACGATTCGGAGTTACGTTATTCCTGTGGTGCAAGAGCGACCTTCAGTAGAAGCACAACGGGAACATTGAAAGAATGGAAACTCTAAAACGATGTTACAATGACAACGTCGCTCGCGTTCACACATGCCGTATCGCATAGATAGAAACTTGGGAAGTCTTTTTATCGAGTGTGACAGGATAGGTAGATTTCTGATAGGTAAAGCCGTTGATCCCGAGACGTTTAAAGAAACCGACGGCGTTGTTCCGATTGGGTTCAGAAAAGAGAGCGACACCGTTGGGTGCAAGACAATTCTGAAGTAGCATCAGGATCGGTTCCCAGTGGTGTTCTTCATAGATGACATCGGCGGCGAGAATATAACGGAATTTGCAATTGAAGCACGGTGTATTCCAATCCATCTGAACGAAGTCGGTACTCTCTTCAACGCCGTTTTGCTCGGCGTTGTGATGTACGAAGCGAAGTGCATCCCGCTCTATATCCGTGAAAACGACCCGCGCGCCCATCTTACAAGCGACAATCCCTGTTAGCCCAAACCCACAACCAATTTCTAGGACAGTTGTGTTTTTTAGGTGTGTGCGGAGTTTCTCTACATGACGCGCAAGAGCAATAGAAGACTCCCAGAGATAGGTCCAGTAGGGAAGATAGAGTTTGCCTTCACTGTCTTCTCGGCTGAGCTGTTCAAGAAACCAGTCAGGTTCTTTTATAAGCGTGAGTTGAATCCGCCCCGTTTTTAACTTGATGAGGGTACTCGTTAGCGGATAGTCTTGCAATTCGGTTTTCATTCCTTTATGATGCCGTAAAGCGGTTGTAAGGCAAAGGACGCTATTGGATGTAGGGTAGGGGTTGGGGGATTTAGTCTGGGAACTCATAGCGAGTACGGTTTATGAATGGTTGAAAGTTATACGAAAGTTAATCATAGCATACGCTAAATGACGGAACCCCAGACGGGTCTCTTTGAG
>RKRO01000529.1 GCA_007571355.1 Candidatus Poribacteria bacterium
TTTGTTCAGATACTCAATTTTGTGCCATCAATTTATGATTCCGGAGGTAATAAGCGCAATCCATCAGAACTTAAGGAAATATGGTTTGAAAAAAAAGACACAGCTTATGCAGTCCTGGGCTTTTTAAATTCCTCTTTGTTCTCGTGGCTTATCACAATTCATTCTGACTGTAGAAACCTAAATAAACGAGAAATAGAACTTACACGCCTTGATATCAGTGACCAAAATTGTTTGCATCAATTGGCTGCTTTTGCAGAGGAACTGATGGAGGACATCAATAGAAACTCGCGTATGTTAAAACAAGGGAAACTGGAGATCCAAGCAACATACCCACGAGCTAGTAAAGTAATTCTTGATGAACTTGATCGTGTGCTTGCCCAACACTACGGGTTCACAGACGAAGAATTAGACTTCATCATCAACTACGACATCAAATACCGAATGGGGTTGGGAAATTGATACAAGTAGACGACAACGTTTCATTTCCGCCTGCTTGCGGGAGGGGGTAGAGGAGTATAAGAATTAATCAAATTGGGAAAATTGGGAATTTTTTAAGGGACAAAACCCACGCCCCTACAAGGTTTACGATCTTTTTAAAATTACCAATGCATATTTCTGATTCCCCTTGTAGGGGTTTTTGATAGGGTGTTTCTTCAAGGTTGCCTCGCCCGCTGTAGAACGTCTCATTCATTCTGAAATCTACTCTAATATCATCGGATTACATCTTGTCGGAGAAAATAATGTACAAAATGAAAGGCGTTAGCCTTAAGACATACCGATCCACAAAAAAAATGCAAAGGCAGAAGCACCGTTCGGTTTCAACGGAACGCTGCACTGAAAAAAAGACACTCACACGCGCCGAAAAGGAATTGTTAGCCCAAAAAATTCACGACGGTCGCGACGAAAATATCAACAAAAGTTTTGTGGGAAGATCAAATCCCATCTACTTAACTATAGGCGTGATTGTGATGATTGGGCTGTTTTTTGCTTTCATCGCATGGGTTGTTATTCACTCATCCTAAATCGTAAAAATTTAACATGACCAACCAACACACACAACAACTTATCGGCGTAGACTCCTTCAGCTGGAAGAAATGGGACGCTTGTACACACTGCGGACTCTGTCTACCCACCTGTCCGACCTACCGAGAATTAGGCTTAGAAACGGATTCTCCGAGGGGCAGACTCTATTTGATGGGAAGTGCCTTCAAAGCAGAAGATGCCACGCCGCTGAACGAAGAATGGTCGGAATACATCTATCGGTGTTTAGACTGCCGCGCATGTGAGACAGCGTGTCCATCTGGTGTCCACTTCGGAGAATTGCTCGAAGAAGCACGCGCCATCTATGAACAGAATGCACCCCGATCAGCAGCGTATCGCTTTTGGACGAACCTTGTCTTCAAACAACTGCTGCCGAATAAAGAACGGCTGGACTTAATCTTTGAGTTGATGTGGCTCTACCAACGCCTTGGCATCCGAAAACTGGTTCAGAAGTTAGGTCTCCTAAAACTGATGGGGCGGCTCGGTGAGATGGAATCGTTATTGCCGAAAATCCCGCCGCCGCACCTGAAGTATACAATACGCGATATGACACCCGCCGAGGGCGAAACCCGCTACCGTGTCGGATTCATACCCGGGTGTCTTATGAATCAGGTTTTCACGGAGACGAATGTCGCAACGATCAGAGTCTTAACACAGAACGGTTGCGAAGTCGTTACACCACGACAACAGACCTGTTGTGGGGCATTACATCTTCACAATGGCGTACGGGATGTCGCTTCATCCCTTGCCAAACAGAACATTGATGCGTTTGCGGCGGAGAATTTAGACGCTATTATTATCAACTCTGCTGGCTGTGGCGCGACGCTTAAAGAGTACGAGACACTTTTAGAGAACGATACCGCCTACGCAGCGAAAGCGGAACATTTTAGTCATAAAATGCGCGACATCAGCGAATTTTTAGCCGAAATTGAGATGATACCGCCAGCAGGCGAAATCGCAAAGCGGGTTACGTATGATGAACCGTGCCATCTCCTGCACGGGCAAGGCGTAAAGGAGCAACCTCGTAAAGTCCTTCAGTCAATACCGGGGCTAAAACTGATTGAGCTCACCGAATCCGAATGGTGCTGCGGGAGCGCGGGGATCTATAACATCACACAACCTGAACTTTCGCAAGAGATTCTCGAACGCAAAATGGCACACATCGCTGAGACGGGCGCGGACATCGTCGCAACGGGAAACCCCGGTTGTCTCCTTCAAATTCAACTCGGTATCCAAAAACACGGGTTACCTATGAAGGCAATTCATCCGGTTAATCTTTTGGATTATGCCTACCGTGGTATCGCTCCAGAGACATTTTTGGCGGAACCATAGCGAAGGGCTCCGTAACAGTATCTAAAAATCTGTATATTTCCTGACATTACCATAGAAATATGTTATAATTCTGTTATGGTTTATGTCTCTGCGAAAAAAGCAAGCGAGATGCTGGATTATACCCCTGAACATTTACGGCGGTTAGCAAATGCAGGCAAAATTGATATTATCCGCACAGGCGGCGGACACAGACGCTATGATGTTGAAGGATACATCAAAAGCACATCCAAATCAATTGCAACTATTTGCGACTGCCGAGTCTCCAGCACAAAGCAAAGAGATGATCTTCAACGACAAGTCAACTATATGCGAGGCATCTATCCCGATGCAGAAATCCTCAGAGATATTGGCAGCGGGATCAACTTCAAAAGAAAAGGACTTAACGCCCTACGGGACGGGCTTCTGCAAGGTGATAAGCTCCAAGTTGTTATTGCCCATCGGGATAGACTCGCCCGATTCGGTCTCGAGCTTATACGATACCTCAGTGAGCAAAACGGTGGCAAACTCGTGGTTCTTGACCCAACAGCACACAGTCCGCAAGAAGAGCTCACATCAGATCTTCTCGCGATCCTGCATGTCTTCAGTTGCAGGATGCACGGACTCCGTAGCTACCGTGACAAAATCAAAGAAGATAAGAATTTATCCGACATCTGACCAGCGTGTTTTGTTGCGTCAATGGTTTGGCACTGCACGGTTCACGTATAATAAAACTGTTGCTATTCTCAATACGACGGATACGCAAGCGAATTGGAAGGCAATCAAAACAGGTATTCTGCACGACTTACCGGACTGGGCGAAAGAGACACCCTATCAAATAAAGTCCGTTGCGGTTCGTGATGCGTGTATCGCCGTGAGAGCCACGAAAAAGACCGGAGAAAAGCAGTTCGTTTCGTTCAAATCTAAACGCCAACCTTCCGATAGTATTTTTATACCGAAATCCGCGATAAAACCGAAGGGCGTTTATCACACAATTTTAGGGGCGTTGTTTATGTCTGAAGCGTTACCTGATAATATCAAGGACTCTCGGTTGGTCAAAGAAGGTGATAAATACTATCTGTGTGTTTCCTATACTGTCGCAACGTCGAAGCGAAAGTCAAACGGGCGTGTTGTGGCTTTAGACCCTGGTGTGAGAACATTCCTCACCTATTTTCATGAGCGTGGTTTTGGATGGCTTGGACACCACGCGATCAATAGAATTCAGAGACTCTGTTTCCATTTGGATGACCTCCTTTCTCGTGCATCCAAAGCAAATCGCCAAAGCAAGCGGAATATGCGTAAAGCCGCGAACAGGATACGTAAACGGATACGCCATCTTGTGGACGAACTCCACAAGAAGACAGCCCGCTGGCTGGTAGATAACTTTGATATTATCTTGCTCCCGACATTTGAAACATCGCAGATGACGTGTAAAGCCGGACGGAAACTTCATAAAAGATCTGTTCGGCAGATGTTGACGCTCTCTCATTATCGGTTCAAACAGTTTTTAAAGCACAAGGCAAAAGAGACCGGGTGTATCGTGGTTGGTGTTTGTGAAGCTTATACGTCAAAAACTGTGTCTTGGACGGGTGAGATTGTTCAGAAGTTAGGGGGTGCGAAGGTTATCAAAGACAGCTGGGGTCTGAGAATGGACAGAGATTTAAATGGCGCGCGCGGGATATTCCTGCGTGCTTTGGGAGATAGCCCCTGGTTGCTAACTATTAGCAACTTGCAAACCATGCATTCTGCGTAATATAGCGTATTGCACGGAAATGTATAGGTTAATATTATCGGCATAAAGCACATAATGTTTTTATCTGACACAGATATTATCAAATATATGGAGGCGGGGAAAATTAAAATTTCACCAGAACCTGACCTTCAAACCCAACTCGGCAGTTGCTCTATCGATTTCAGATTAAGCAATACCTTCCGTGTGTTTGAACATAGCAAATACCCGTATATTGATCTGCATGCTGGGATTGATACAAACGATCTGATGCGAAGGGTTGATGTTCCCGAGGGGGATGCCTTCACGATACAACCGGGTGAACTCGTGCTCGCAGCGACGCAGGAGGAACTCATATTAGCAGACGATGTGATGGCAAGGCTTGAAGGCAGAAGCAGTTTGGCCAGACTCGGTATTATCGTCCATAGTACGGCAGGACTCTTTGATCCAGGGTGGACCGGTATCCCTACTTTGGAATTAGGGAATCTCGGACGTATGCCGGTCCGATTATATCCAGGGATGCGAATCTGTGCTTTTACTTTCGCGCAACTCTCATCGCCTGCCCGCGTACCCTATCAACTCAAACCGGCGAACAAATATGCTGGACAGAACGGCCCCGAAACCAGTCGATTCGCGAAAGATGTTGAATTCTCGGAGGAATAACAACTCAGGCGCGGGTTTGATAAAGGTAGGATGCCATGCGCAAAAAACGGGCAATACTATGCCTAATAATTTAGCAAAATCCTGGAGTCTCTTAGATGGAACGTAGACAAGATTCCGTGACAGTGAACAATTTCAGGTCTCTTTTTCGTCTTGGACCGCTGTAATCCGTGGTTTTAAACGGAAAATTTCCTATTCTCGTCAATTGATGCCGTGCCATTTTCAATGCCTGTGGATTGGCATAAATTTTGCTTATGTATGCAATTAAGGGGCGTGTCAAATGTGTGAGTTGCGTGTTCAATTGGCGGAACCTATGACATTTTTTATGAGGTATTAAACCGGATTTGTGGGAAACCACCGGGCTTCGCGCTATGTTTTCCCTATGCCGTTTTATTAAATTGCCGTCTCGGTACCTGAATCGAGATAGTTTAAATGACAAGTTTCGGCTCACAAACGCTGCCGAAACAGGAGGATATGTGAATGACACCAAGTGAGGTGGTTGCACTTGCGAAAGAGCATGATGTGAAAATAGTCGACCTCAAATTTATGGACCTGCCGGGGATGTGGCAACACTTCTCTATGATGGCAGAAGAGTTGAGCGAAGACCTCTTTGAAGAAGGTGCTGGTTTTGACGGTTCCAGTATCCGTGGTTTCCAAGCGATTAACGAGAGCGATATGCTCCTCTTCCCGGACCCAACGACAGCCATCATTGACCCGGTCTGTAAGATCCCAACGCTGAGCATCACGTGTAACATCAAAGACCCCATTACATTGGAAAATTACACACGCGATGTACGGCACATCGCACAGAAGGCGGAAGCCTATTTACAATCCACCGGAATCGGGGATATCAGTTATTGGGGCCCTGAAGCAGAATTCTATCTTCTCAATGATATTCGTTATGGACAGAACCAGCACTCCGGTTTCTACGCTGTTGATTCCGTTGAGGGGAGTTGGAATTCCGGGCGTGAAGAGAACCCGAACCTCGGATACAAACCGCGCTACAAAGAGGGGTACTTCCCGGTACCACCTTCCGACACGCTTCAAGACCTGCGTTCCGAGATCTGTCTGAAACTCATGGAATCTGGCATCGATGTAGAGGTTCACCACCACGAAGTGGGGACTGCTGGACAGGGCGAAATTGATATTCGTTACGGCGAACTCACGTCTACAGGTGATAAGATTGCGTTGTATAAGTACATCATCAAGAATGTCGCGCGCGCAAATAACTTGGTCGCCACCTTCATGCCGAAACCGCTCTTCCAAGACAACGGTTCTGGAATGCACGTCCACCAAAGTATCTGGAAAAACGGTAAGAATATCTTCTACGATCCACAGGGGTATTCGCTGCTCAGTGAAGACGCACTCTATTACATCGGTGGCTTGCTCACGCATGCCCGCTCGCTCTGTGCAATCATCGCGCCGACAACCAACTCCTACAAACGGTTGGTCCCAGGGTACGAAGCACCTGTGAACATCGCCTACTCACAACGGAACCGTAGTGCCTGTGTCCGTATCCCTGTCTACTCGAAAAGTGAGAAAGCAAAACGGATCGAATTCCGGACACCAGATCCGTCTTGTAACCCCTATCTCGCTTTCAGTGCACTGCTTATGGCTGGGCTTGACGGTATACAGAATCGTATTCATCCCGGCGATCCGTTGGATAAAGACCTTTATGACCTTGAACCGGAAGAACTTGCCGACATTGAATCTACGCCAGTATCTCTCGGCGATGCGCTTGATGCCTTAGAAGAGGACCACGAATATCTCCTCAAAGGTGACGTATTCACGCAAGATGTTTTGGATGTCTGGATTGATTACAAACGTGAGAACGAGGTCGATGCAGTCAACATGCGACCGCATCCGTATGAATTCTTCCTCTATCACGATATTTAGGTCGTGTAAACGAGGTTCTGAAAAACGCTTTGGCGGGCGGATTCACGTATCCGCCCATCCCGCCGGTTCGTAAATAAACATTGAGGGAAAGATCGTTCACCGTGATTGAAAGGCAAAAGCTGCCATACAACGCTATTCACTTTTAGTAAGGAGAACCGCATGAAAAAGCTAGAATGTATTATCCGCCCCTTCAAGTTAGAAGAGGTCAAAGAGGCACTCAGCAGTGTGGGGGTCCGGGGCATGACAGTCAGCGAAGTTCGTGGATTTGGGCGCAGCCGCGGGCATACCGAACTGTACCGCGGTAGCGAATACACGATCGAATTTGTACCAAAATTAAAAATCGAGATCGTTGTCGCGGAAGAAAATGTTGACAAAGTCGTCGAAGCCGTGCAACAGGCTGCTTCTACTGGCAAAATCGGCGATGGCAAAATCTTTGTACTGCCCATTGATGAAACCATCCGTATCCGGACAGGTGAAAGAGGGCCCGCCGCCGTTTAACCATCTATGCTATTTTCCCACGGAGAGGCGGGCACGCGTGCCTGCCTCTTATTTTTTACCCTTCAGTCCAATAACGAAGCCACGAGTGCTTCCATCGCTGGCACTGTCCCAACATCGGGTAACGACGACAGTGCCGCCCAAGTCTCATAGCCCCCCTCCGCTGTCAACGCCTTATCCGTACAGATGTAACCGATATACCCGTTTGCTAAACTGACGAGGAACAACGGGTTCACGTCAGATGCTGATTTGATGTTCATGCCTGTCTCAACGAAAACTTCTCCGGGGAGTGCAACAATCGCTGCCTCACCGAGACGTATCACCTGAACAGGTGCCGTCATTTGTGTTGGAAGCTTCGCGATCCGTTGGCATTCCCGCGCGTAGACATCAACGAGTGCTGGCGGTATCGGCTGCCCAACCACCCAACTAAAGGGACCTGTTTCATAGCCGTTGTAAGTGCCTTGCGGTACAGATAATACCTGCTCAGCAACTTTGAGATCTGCATCGGTAATCTGTTTGCGTTGGAACGTCAACGTAGCAAGATCGCCACTGAGGTCAAGGGTGTCGTGCATCTCCATGAACTGCATCTCGGTGATAAAATGTCCAGCAAGGACGTTTGCCATTTTTATCGCTTGTTGATGTCCGCTCGCTGTCCATTTCGTCTGTCCACTGAAGTCGATGTTGTTAATCTGTCCCGATGCAGCGTTCCAGAGCAGCGAAATACACGTATCACCGAGATAACGTCGCATCAGTTGGTCAAAGTGCCCAAAATAGTCTGCAGAAAGGGCATTGCCGTTGTCCGTACCGATGTAGTGAAGCGAAAAGTTGGCGACAGCGGCGATCGGGGTGCCGCCTTCCGTTTCGACGAACATCATCCCCAATTCCGGGTCTATTGTCCCAGTCGGTTCCACAAGATCGGGATTATTGACCCCTGGATTCATGCGGACGGTGCCATCTTTCATACGCCACCGCCGATTGAAAGTGATACGATCCTCATCGACGCTGGTGAACCCGACTCGTGCAGGCTGAAGTCGCCGCACAGCAAGTTCAACTGCATCAGCAATTTTCAACGGCAACGACTTGATATAGGAATCATCTTCGTCAACACCGAGCAGATTAGCAACAGCCACACCAGTATGTGTATGCGTCGCATTCACCATGACCTGCGCTGGAGGGATCCCACACCTATCAGCAATGCGCGCTTTGGCCACGTCTGCGACTTTCTCATGTATAGCAATGAGGTCACACGTGACGACTGCCACGCGCGTTGAACCGTTGTCGATGGCGACGGCTTTCGCAAAGAGTTCATCGTCAACATCTTCGGCGTACCTCGGCCGAAAACTACCGGGTATCCTTGCGCCGAGGGGTGGTGTGATATTCGCGGTCGCGCTTCCTGCTTTGAGTGTCGTCGGCATTTTTTAATTATTCCTTGCGGTTAAACAACAGGAGAACCTGTGTTTTAACGCTTTTCGCTCAAAAACCGCCCTCCACTTCGTTTCGGGCTAAATTCTTGATGCGGTTATAGAAATTGCACCGGCAATTATTTTCCTCTGCTTCGTTAGGATTGTAGTCTTGGGACACCACTTGAGATATTCGGTTCCCGGTCCATACGAAATGGGTGGATGTCAAAATCGGTTTCGCCATCCATGGCGAGTTCGCTCATAATGCGCCCAACAAGGGAGCAAAACTTGAATCCGTGTCCTGAAAAACCGGCAGCAACCAACACATCTGGGCAGTGCGGGTGTCTGTCGATGATAAAATCTTCGTCGGGGGTTTCGGTGTAGAGGCAGACTTCCGCGTGTGTGGCGCGTCCAAGTTCTGGCATGCGTTCCCGCACATAAGCATTAATGTGGGCGATGTAATCTGTATCCGGGGTGCGCTGGCATGTATCCGGAGAAACGAGTTCTCCCCTTCCGTGACGTGCGATCTTTACGCCGGAACCAAAAGCCGGGATCCCGTAGAGAAATTCGCCATCCGCTGTCATTTCAGCAAAGACTGGAAACCTGTCCGGTTTGAAACGGTCAGCATCTGCGGATAGGTAGTAGCAGACCTGTTGTTTTGTGACAGTAAGCGGTAGATTCAATTCCGCGAGGAGTTTTCCAGTCCACGCGCCTGCAGTCACAACAACCTTTCTGCTGTGGAACTGACCGTCCGCCGTACAGACAATCAGAGATTCGCCCGGTTTCCAATCAATATCGGTTACAACGGTCTTCTCTCGGACAGTTGCACCGCGCTGTTCGGCTAATTCTAAGTGCGTCAGCACGCACTCAGCGGCGTGTAGGAAACCGGTATCCTGCTGCCAGAGGATGTCTATATCGTCTGATACTCGGAACTGTGGAAACCGTTCTGTTAATTGTGTCGCAGACCACCACTCGGATGGAACGCCAGCAGCATCCAGGCTTCGCCGCACAGACTGTCCATAAGGATTCCCGCGCCCGCCGAGACATACGCTCCCGGTGATAAAAAGCAGCGGCTTTCCGGATACGGCCTCAAGATCGCGCCACTCGGCATAAGCGGTTTTCATCAGTTCGGTGTAGAAAGGCTTATCGTAGAAAAAACGGATGATGCGGGTCGCACCATGTGAACTGCCGAAGGTGTGTCCACGTTGAAACTGTTCTAAGACAAGAACATCTGCACCAGACTTGGCGAGATGATATGCAGTTGCACTCCCCATCCCCCCAGCACCGATAACAATTGCATCGTAAATATTTTTAATTATGCCTTGCGGTTCGGTCAGGCGGGTTTGCGCGTTCACGCGCCTTCCCGTGTATCCGCCCTCCACTACGTTACGAGCTACGCCCTTGTAGCACATGCGTTCAGTTTGTACGAGTTACACAACCTCTCCCACGCAAACGGAGGCAGTGGCGCACAGACAGAGACTCATCGTTTAAAGACCCTCGTGGTGCGGGAACGGATTCGGTACAGTGGTGAAATGCTGGTACCGATCTTCACCGCGTAGCAGAATTGGTTTCCACGGGCGTTTCAATGAATTAGCCTCTGCTTGTCTCACTGATGGGTCTATGTAGCGAATTGTTAAACCGCATCGCCGACGCGTTGAATGATTCGGTAGACTGCCGTGTATCATCTGCCCATGATGAATGGACATCTCTCCCGCTTTTAGCACAAGATCGACAGCCGTCTCTGCTTCCGCTTCGGTGACGGGTACTTCCTGATTGATACTGAGGAGATTGCCTGCCTGTTCGGATTTTCCGTGTTCTTGGATACCCCGCTGATGGCTGGCGGGGATCACCTGCATGCAACCGTTGCCTGTGTCGCTATCGTCTATGGCATACCAAGCGGTAATCGCATCTGGTGGTTCGAGTCCCCAATAGGTTACGTCTTGATGCCATGCGACGAACTTCTCACGCGGTCCATATTTACAGAAGAAATGTGTGGCTAATAACATGACATCGGGGCCGATGAGTGCCTCGATGACATCCACAATTTTCGAATGCGTGGCGAGTTCCCAGATGAATGGGTGGTCAAAATGCCAGTCGATGAGACCGATTTCGCATTTTTCTTTACCGACTTCTGCTTCTAACGCGTCGTAAGCGTGTTGATAGTGTCTTGCTTCGGAGGCATCAGCAATAGGAATGCCTGTCAAAAATCCATCTTTTCGGTAAAGTTCAGCGAGTTGTAGATTTTTCGTTTCCATCCGATGTCCTTTCTCGTCAAGTAGATATAAAGCCTCATTTTATAGTAAAGCCCGTAATTATTGAAACACATTACATCGAAGCGAGGTCCCGCTGATTCCCCCCTACTTGCGGGGGGAGGGGGGATATGCTTGTCCAAGTGTGCATTTATTTTCGAATGTTACTATATATTCGGTAGATGGCGGGCGACAACCCCAGTCAAATTATGCCTTATCTATATTTAAGGCGATTTTCTGTGCCCAGAGGGTTGTCATCGGTTCTAATGCCTTGCTCTCTGAGGATCGCTATAAACTCCGATTGTGATCGCGTGCTTTTAGTGGAGTTGCATGCATTACAAAGCAGTTGTAGGTTTTCTTTCGCATCGGTACCACCTTTTGCCTTCGGCACGATGTGGTCTATCGTCATATTTCGAAACGGTAAGAAATAGTAGCATCCCGCGCATTTGCCCTCTTGTTCTCCGTAGAGTGCATGCTTGTGGATATGTGCCTTTGGCAGATGCATCTGTGAGACAGTATCGAGTATATCTGTGCGCAGGGGTGGATCCGTTTGGACGTAAACTTCTGTCAGAGCAGGTCCCATCAATTTTCCTTGTTCACTGGCATCGTCCAGTCGTATTTTGGTAATAACCTCTGCTGAGGGCGAAATGTCAATACCTATCCACTGCCGCTGGAGTTGTTCTGCTGCGACGCACGCGGTTGCACACCCACAGAAGGGGTCTAAAACAACATCACCTTCATTAGACGAGGCTTTGATGATTCGTTCTAACAAAGCAAGGGGTTTCTGGGTGGGCCAGCCCGTGCGTTCTTTACCTCTGACAAAAGGCACTTCCCACCAATCTTCACGGACCACATTAGAAAGATAAATATCTGAATAGGTGCCATCTCGATTTTTTACGCGCGCATATTTCCGGCCTTGATCGTCTACTTTGTTGTATCGTCCGACATGCTCCGCTGCAACAGGTCGCGATGCTCCCTCTGCAGAAAAGAACGTGTTTTGAGTTTTTCCGTAGAATAGAACAATATCATGTTTACGATTGAAGCGAGTTTTTGACATTCCGCGGCCACCGTAGCACCACACAATTTCATTTCGAAAGTTCCGTTTACCGAACAAAGCATCCATCACCATTTTCAAGTAATGGCTTGCAGTCGGGTCACAGTGGAGGTAGATGCTGCCCGTCGGTTTGAGGATACGTTTCATTTCAAACAACCGAACCGCCATTGCCATAAGATAGATTTTCATAGATTTATCATAAACCGCCTCAGATGCCTGTATGATTTGGTACAATTCTGCGTTGTGTTCAGCAATTTCACCGTGCCACTCATA
Source organism: Candidatus Poribacteria bacterium (assembly GCA_007571355.1). Taxonomy (GTDB): domain Bacteria; phylum Poribacteria; class WGA-4E; order WGA-4E; family WGA-3G; genus WGA-3G. Next base: position 12,106 of record RKRO01000529.1, read on the forward strand.
TTTAATATCTTCATCTGTCCAAATGTCCTTGAAGGACGCGCCTTCTGCGGGGGAACCGATCGGGGCTTTGTATTGTTTTTTAGAATTGAACGGCGGATCGAGATAGATAAGGTCAATACAATCAGAATTGATACCGCGCAGGATGTCGAGATTATCTGCTATGAAAAGGGTTCTATTTTTGACGTTCATTGACTTCTTTTATGGAAGTTCCGGAATTTTGCACTGTTTGAACCATTGTGAAACTTCCGGTGGCGATTCATCCGGTGTTTTCATCGTCTCAAAGGTTTTTAAAGCCGGTGATACTGTTTCTGTCCATATCTGTTCGACTTCTTGGAAAGTTACGGGCTGGCGTTCGGAAATCTCCAGTTTTGCGTAGTTTGCTAACAACTCTTTCATCTTATTCCCGAGCCATGCGACTTCATCGTCTACCATCCGTTCACCGATGCGCCTGTCTGATTCGAAAGCGTTTGCTCCCATGGCAAAATGGGGGCCTTGTGCGTCCGCTGCAGGCATACGTGACATATCAACGCATTCGGGGTCCAATGCCCAGAGGAGCGAAGTTTCAACCCTACCTGCGTGATCCGCGCCGTTGCCTTGTCGGTCGAAACCGGGAGTGTTCGCCTCAAAGTCCGGGAGTCCATACAATCGCATAGCGAAGTGCGGCTGGATTAACGACAGAAGTGTTTTGAGGTCTTGCCAATTCGGTCCGTAGTGTCCTGTGAGGAAGATGGCGGCATGGAATCCGAGCGCATCGGCGGCGCGGACATGGTAGCAGACATTTTTGAAGTGTTGCCAGGCTGGCATAGCGGTCAGCCAGCTCCGTACTTCGCCTACATTCTGGTATGCCCAATTCGCATACATGCCATGTTCATGGATGTGCCAATAGTCAGGCGGTGCGACGATGCCACCGTGGGTTTGTGCAGCTCGACACGCGATCGCATGCGCCTTGAGTGCATCCAATCCCACCGTATTTTGTGGCCCGTGGGGTTCGCAGAGCCCGTAGGTAAAATAAACAGCCGGATATGCGTTGAACGCGGCTTCTAATTCGTCAGGGAACATCCGTTCCCAACGTACCTCTTTTCGCATTAGGATTTCCTTTTGGTTTTAATACCATTGCTAAATCATGCTATCATATTACTGGTTTTCTTGAAATGTGTACCACTGCAAAACAACCTAACAGTTTATTCTACACCCCCATACAGCGTAGGTCGGGTAGAGCGCAGCGAAACCCGACAAGCCCCCTGCCGTTCGCAAATTTAACGAAAGTATTATCAAATAGAGAACCCTCAAAATTATGAATTACGAAGTGTGGGACTTATTGCTGACAACCGATAGTTGGTATTCCATATTTAAAGTTCGACAGATTTTCTTGGCACCAGGCAGCCGCGGTTGCAGTTCAAACGCCATCTTCAGCACAGTTCGTGCTTCCCGGAACCGATCAATCTCAACATAGAATTCGGCAATTTTTTTGTATATCCACGCCGTTTCCCGTTTCGGCAGTTTTAACGCCCCGATTTTCGCCAACGGAATCTGCGATGTTTGATAGTAGCCTTCAACACTGAAATGGTAGAGATAAATAAATTTGAGTCGCTCTTTGACTTCTTGGATAAAGTGTCTAAAACACGGACGGTTTACTTCTGCTGATAAGAGAGCTTCATATATCAACATCGCCTGCTCAATTTTTCGGTGTCGTTCAAGAGTAGAAGCCTCATCTCCGTTAGAGAATCCGAGTTTCTGGTAGGCTTCGGCAATGAGAAATTCGCAGTCGCGGCTCTCTTCGTAGCTCAGGAAATCGTCAATCCGCCACTCCTTTCCGATTTCTTGGAACTGATGACGTAACTGCTCATACATAGAGATGCCGGTTTCGTAGTTTTGATGGAGCAGGGCCTCCAGCAGCAATTCTAACTTCGCGTAAGCTTGGCTCAGTTTACTGAGTTTGTCAAGGTATGCTTCGCGTACCTTATGCTGCTGTTCAATAGTCTGCAGCCGCCGGTCATAGTCAGATTTTTGTTTCTTGTCGCGTAACGTATCATAAGCTCTACAGACTTCGCGGAACATCTTTTCTGCAAAAGCAATTCGCTCTGGATTTTTATCAGGATGATACTGCACTGCAAGTTTTCGATATGCTTTCTTTATATCTTCTGCGGAGGCTCCTTTCTGCACACCGAGAACTTCATAGTAATCCCGTTTTGCCATTACTGATCCTCGTCGACAACTTCGTAGTCAACGTCTTCAACGTCATGCGTAGCAGCATTTCCCTGCTCACCGGCTGTATTGGATGCACCTGCACCAGAGGCACCGGATTGATCGGCACCGGTGGTGGGAGCGGCATCTGCACTTTGCGCCTTGTATACCACTTCAGCGAGTTTGTAGCTCAATTGCTTGAGGGACTCTGTCTTGGCCTTAATATCTTCAATATTCCCGCCTTCAAGTGATTGTCGTAGGCTTGCAATGGCTGCGGTAATTTGTTCCTTTTCTGATTCACCGACCTTATCGCCGAAGTCAGACAGGGACTTTTCGGTGGTGTATATGAGACTGTCAGCCTCATTACGCAC
>RKRO01000284.1 GCA_007571355.1 Candidatus Poribacteria bacterium
GGCGCCCTGATGGGATGCGTCCACACGGTGTGGACTCTTATTACGATTATTTTTTCGAGAAATTGCGGACGTATGAAGAAGAACACGGTACCCGCCAAGGATTCCAGTTAGCATCAGACGAGTGGGATATCCTCTTTGAGGAGTCTTTTTACCGGTATACACGCTACCTCCTATTTGCAGGTATTAAACGATGGGAAGATGTACAACGCGATACAGCTACCAATATTGCTGTGACGAATTTGGCGCGGGAATGCGCACCAACCCATGTCGCTTGGCAAAGTTATCAGTATAAAGGTTATATGATCATGATGAACAGCATCGCCAATGCAGAACTGAGGCTTCAACAAGGTGATGCTGAGGCAGCACTACGACATATTGATGTTGGCATTCAACAGATTGGTGAATTCTGTGGGGAATGCCTACGTGAAGAACACGGCGAAACTGAAAATATAACGCGTGAACGCTATCTTAGCAACCTGATAGAATTTCGCTCTGATTTAGAGACAGTTGACACTGAAACCACCGCCCCAGAAAACGATGACGAAGATATTTTAGCAGAATTGGAAAGACTACTAAACGAAGCCGACGAATAACAACGAATCTGCTTCAATATTAGAATAGAACTTGGAATCACGAATGAACGGATAACCTACAAACCTCAGCTGCCGCGTGTCCGTTTCAGTGAAAAAAATTGCCCAGTTTTAATTCTGAAGCATCAGATATCTTCTTGGTCTGGTGCTTGCATAAGCACACCGCCAAGAAATAGGAATGCTATACCTCGGATGAGCACATGTAATTGGACATCAAGATCTAACAGTAAACCTATCGGAAAGGCTATTATGGAGAAAAAAAACAAATATGCAGCAATTGGATTGCCCCACACATGGAGTGCTGAACCGTAGCAGAGTGCCAGCAATACACACAAAAATGCACCGGTCATAAAGAGGGCTTCACCCCATTCTCTCCAGAGCGCATAGAAGGCTTTGCCTATTTCAGCATTGGCTCCTTCGCCTATCATTAATTCCGAAAGTTCATTTATTGGAGCAGTTTGTGAACAGTGGGCTATTAATTCTATGGCAATCCAAAGGACAGCGATGCTCGCGCCTAAAGCACCTCGTGTATGTGTTGCCGAAGAAAGTAAACCGTAACTCGCTAATAGGGTCGGCACAAGCAAAATGAGTGTGACAACTCCTATTCCATGAAAAATTCCGATTTTTCCAAAATCTGCTGACGAGTCCGAAACAATCATAAACCAAATACTGGAAGCGAGCATGAGAAGACCGCTCAAAATGCCGGTGAGCCCGCCAAGTCTATACAGTGAACTGAGTCTATTATCCATTCATTCCTCCGAAGAAATACAATCAATATACTTCACCAATATTATAGGTGGTGATTCTATAGTTTACCTGATTCCTTAATTTAAAAAAATACTTTTTTACGTATGGACATTTACCCGTCGGTACACTTTGTAAACGCGGATAAAAAACTAAAATATTTTTGATGGCATTTCAAGCCATAACCGTCGATAAAAAATTGAAAGGTGCTTTTATTATGAACGATCAAGGAACCGTCCTTATTGTTGATGCTGACCGAGCCGAACGCGAACTTGTTTGTGAAACACTTGCAGGTAAAGGGTTACGCCTCGTTGTCACAGGCAACATGTATCAGGCTTTTCATCAGATTGAGCACCTGAAAGTTGATATTGTTATCGCACAATTAAAGGCAGAACGGATTGATGGATTGGCACTGTTAGAAGCAGCAGCACAGCATCACCCAGATGTCGGTGTCGTTTTTATTACGGAGCCAAATATTTTGGAAACCGATATCGGTATCAAAGCAATGCTTGACTATAAAGATACCTATTTTCTACCGAGACCGGTCAATCCTGTTCACTTGGCGGCACTCCTACGTAGAACGCTCAAAAACCAACGTCTCGCCTTTGAAAATCGGCAGCTCCTGTCACAAATCGATGAAAGGGAAGGTCTACGCCGACTGACAGGCAACTCTCCGCAAATCGTCAGAATTCGTGATATGATTGCACAGATTGCACCGACAAAGGCAACTGCCATGATTTACGGTGCCCGCGGGACAGGTAAGGAATTGGTTGCTCGTGCAATCCATCATAGAAGTTTGCGACGGGGCTCACTTATTGCCTTTAATTGCGCCACATTAAATGAAAACCTTGCAGAATCTGAACTTTTTGGGCATGAGCGTGGCGCATTTAGTGGCGCATATTATCAGCGAAAGGGTAGATTTGAACTTGCACATGGCGGCACCTTATTCCTTGATGAAGTTTCGCAACTCAGTCTATCCAACCAAGCCCGTCTTTTGCGTGTACTCGAAGAACGAGAATTTGAACGGGTCGGCGGCGATAAAACCATTCAGGTTGATGTCCGTGTCGTATGTGCCACAAACCACGATTTGGAAGCCGCATCCAAAAAACGAGAATTCCTACCAGATCTCTATGACCGACTCAACGTGGTACCGATCCACCTTCCGACATTAAAAGAACGGATTGAAGACGTACCACTGCTCATGAAGGATTTCCTTGAGGAATTTTGCCGCCAAAATGGAAGACCGCTGATGACCATTGCACCTGATGCTGTTAGAACTTTGATGAAATACGAATGGCCAGGCAATGTACGCGAGTTAAGGAACTGTATTGAAGGACTTGTAGTGACATCATCGCAACCAACAATCCAACACATGGATTTACCCGAACGTATTCTCAAAACGACAGGCATAGCGTTTTCAAATCTACCTTCAGTGCCTGATGTCTGGCACCGAGTTGATACAATCGCGGAGAACCAACGTTTAAATGTGAAAGTTGGTATGTCTCTTGACGAGATTAACCGAGAAGCACTCCGTGCAACCCTCGAGTCTGTAGATAATAACAAAGCAAAAGCCGCAGAAATACTCAAAGTAAGTCGGCGAACGATCCAACGGAAAGCGAAAGAATACGGTCTCTCCGACGATCAAGAACGTTAACACCCCGGCTCACCCGTCCCGAGACAACAGTTCCAGTTTGTTCGCATAAACTTGTTTATAGTAATCCACACGTTTTAGTTGCGAAGCTGCCGCGTCATCAATAATGACAACCGCGCGAGGATGCATCTGTAGCACCGAGGCCGGCACCTCCGCAGTAATCGGTCCCTCCACGGCGTTTGCAATCGCTTCTGCTTTTGGGCCACCGCTTGCCAATAAGAGACACTGTTTCGCTTCCATGATTGTCCCGACCCCCATTGTAATTGCCATCTTCGGAACAGTATCAACAGTACCACCGAAATGAGATGCGTTCGCCTCAAGTGTCCCCCGCGTCAATGTTTTAATGCGAGTCCGCGAACCGAGAGATGAACTCGGTTCATTAAAACCGATGTGTCCATCTCTTCCAATACCGAGGACTTGGATGTCAATCCCCCCAGCATCTACAATCGCCGCTTCGTAGCGTTCACAAAATTCCGCATGTCCGACCACCGTACTCTGGGGTATATGATAATTCTCAACCGGAATGTTAATGAGATTAAAGAGATGCGTTCGCATAAAGGTGTGGTAACTATACGGATGATCGGGTGGAATCCCGACATATTCATCTAAGTTAAAGGTCGTTACATTTGAGAAATCGAGCCTGTCTGTCCTGTGCATTTGGACTAAGGCTTCATAGACCCCGATGGGTGTGCTCCCTGTCGCGAGTCCCAAAACGAGGTTCGGCTTTTTTAAAAGCGCATCTCGGATGATTTCAGCCGCAACCTCCGCAAGCCGGGCATAGGTCGGTTGAATAATAATTTCCATATATTTTTTCCGCTTTTCAAATGTACTCACACGTTTGTAGGGGCAACCGTCTTTAGTTTCCCCTACACATTTTGTTCAGACGGTTTGTTGTCTATTAGACTGTGCCTGTGATAATTCTATCCATATCATCGCTGATACTATGCACCCTGCCTTTTGGATTATCGTTATCAACAGGCAGCTCCGCCGTCATGTAGTCGTCATATCCAACCTCTGCCAACGCTGCCATCACAGCATTCCAATCAATTGTGCAGTTCTCAATCAAGTAGGTGAACCGACTTTCATTCGCGTTGAACCCTTTGACATGTACTTTAGCGATACGATTCCCCAGTGAACGGATCCATTGTTGCGGATATCCGTACAACACGATGTTCCCGACATCAAAATAGGCAGCTACTGTTTCACTGTCAAATTCGTCAATGTATCGACAGAATTCTATCGGACTCAGTAGAAATTTATTCCAAACGTTCTCAAGCGCGATGGTAATCTCTTTCTCTTTTGCTGCAGGAATTAGTTTACGAATTTCTGCTTGCGAGCGTTGATACGCCTCTTCATAACTGGTTTTATCATTGACAACAGCAGGGACAAGCAGAACTGTCTCTGCACCGACAACCTTTGCGGTCGCTATTGAGTCAATCATCCCAACGCGCGATTCCGCACGGACTTGATCATCTGCGTCGGAAAGCGGACACGCCCAATGTTTGCTATTCATCACACTAATGATTTCTACGCTGTGTTCTTCGGCAATCGCTTTTGTTTGGTGCCGATCGTTAGCATTACCCAGGGTATTGATTTCAACCCCATCAAATCCGGCTTCTTTTGCGAGTTTAAACCGTGCTTCTGTTGAACTGCCGGGTAACGAACCAATACATATCCCTTTTTTCATTTTTTCTCCTTTTGAATTTTTGCGCGTAATTGATTGTATGCATCTACATTCGGAGCTATCGCAATCGCTTCATTGATCGCTTCTAAGGCTTTCGGATATTCGGCGTTGCGGTAGTAGGTGTACGCGAGTGTGTCGTAATGTTTTGCCGATGGTAGTAAAGCGACCGCCTGCTGCGCCAACTTGATCGCTTGTTGCATCTCTTTCCCGAGCCCAGCATAGAGGCGCGCAAGATTGTTATATGCCTCTGCTGCGGTACGATCTACGGCAATCGCTCCTTGGAAGGCTGCAATTGCCTGTTCAAATTGGCGTTGATTTATATAGATAACGCCTAATTGAATCTGGATTTGTGAGTTATCGGGGGCCAGTTTCGCCGCTTTCTCATACACGCGAGCCGCTTTTTCAAGTTCGCGTTGCCGAATAAACACCTCGCCAAGGTGAAGGTATGCTGGTAGATAAGATGGATGTACTTGGGTGGCAGCTTCATAGACTTGTGCGGCTTCTGTTAAGTTGTCATGTGCCTCATGGAGTTCACCCAATTTGATGTATAGCATCGGCACGTTCGGATTTGTGTAGAGTGCTTCCCGAAACCGGTGTGTATGATCCTCGTAGGTCTTTAAACGTTGGAACTGCGCCATGGCAGCAGCGGCTTGTTCTGTGTCTCCGAGTTTCTGATACGTAAGAGCCCGCCGGTAATGCACCTGCGATAGATACCGGTTCCGCACGAGTGCCGCATCGTAATATTGCATAGCCTGCTGGAAATGATTCCGCATCTCCGCGACCCTACCGAGTCCGTAGTAAGATTCAGTATGCTCCGGAGCCAAACGAATACCCTCTCCGTAAGCCTTTTTAGCGGCATTAAATCTGCGCTGGAGAAGGTAGACATCACCGAGGCAGGTATGCGCTTTTCCAGCTGCAGGTAACAAGATGAGTGATTGTTTGAGGTGGTTTTCAGCAAGAGACAACTTGCCTTGGGATTTATAGACAATACCCAATTGAAGGTGCGCATTCCCGTGCACCTCTTGGGGTGCTTTTAATGCCAGTGCCTTCTGGTATGCGGATGCAGCTGGACTCAGGTCATTGAGTTCCTGGTGCACAAAACCTATATAGTATTGTGCAAGGCTGCGAATCTCCGCCGAAGTTGCAAATTCTTTTTCGATAGATTGGAATGCAGCGAGTGCCAAGTCATACTGCTCGATCTCAAGGTAACGGACACCGCTTTCAAACCAGTTGTTAACTTCTTGTTGAGCACCACACCATTTTGGAATTGGTGTCAGTGAGACAAGTAGCACAAAAATGAGGATAAAGATTTTCAAGATGGGGTGTGAACAGCGTCGATGAATAGGCATGTCCAGATGAGAAAATACGTGAGGGACGGCATGATAACCGTCCCAATATTCAAGGTATGAGATTAATCACGACGCGTTTTCATTTGTCCCCATGTCGTGGTGAGTTTATCATTCGGTTCAACAGGCAGGAGTTTTCCATCCATAACCTCTGAAACCTCGTCGGCACTGAGTGCTCTATCATAGAGATAGAAATCGTCAATATAGAAGAGGGCAGAACCGTAATTGGTTTTACCGATGAAAAGATCTGAAACGCCCTGCGTATGCTTTTCCGGAACGTTTTGATTATCAACGACTTTGCCATCCATGTAAAACTTGAAGTTGCCGCCCTCTTTGACCCCGGCGACATGGTACCATTTATCGATTTCAAAGGCATCACTTTCTCCATTAGGACCGACGCAAAGACTTCCGCCATTTCCTGGGTCGAACCGGTAGTGAATATGCAGGGGCACACGGTTACAGGTCCAGATACCCGGCACACGGTCAGTCCCGGGTGCTTTTTTTGCGATGATTTGTTGCCATGCCCCGGAATTCGCTTCGGTGAATTGGAGCCAAAAAAGATAGGAATTATCCTGATACTCCTCTAACGCTTTGAAGGAGGCAACCGTCACACTGGCATTGATATTGTCGAATAACATCGACCCTGTCCCGTGGACGACTTCATCGGTAACGATATCCGCGTCTTCAACTGTACCGTCATTTCCACCGCCAGTTTGGTCCCTAACGGTTCCGCCTTTTTCTGAATCGAAACTGAAGTAAAGGATTAAGCCGTCGTCTTGAACCTGCGCGTGTGTTGTGAGCGCGTTGCCCACGATGAGTAGCACAACTGCAAGTGAATATATCATTAAACGCATAAATAGCCTCCTCATGTCTCAAGCAAATTAATACAGAATTAGTCTTTTGGATTTGTGAAAACTTTGAGTGGGTATCAACGCCCACTTTTTCCGATTAACCCGCGAATACCGAACGCGTACCGTCCGACATGTGGTTGTTGCAGGCGACATCAACGACAGATAGATGTAGGGCGATGTGAGTGCCAGCCCTACATCTCGTTGCGCGGGAATTAATCACGACGCGTTTTCACTTGTCCCCACGTTGTGGTGAGTTTATCATTCGGTTCAATAGGCAGGAGTTTTCCATCCATAACCTCTGAAACCTCACCGGCATCAAGTGCTCTATCGTAGACATAGAGATCGTCGAGGTAAAACTTCGCAGCACTATAAGTTGTTTTACCGATATAGAGTTTCTCGGCGCCTTGTAGGTGTTCTTTTGGGACAGGCGGTTCCGCAACTTTTTTGCCATTGACATAGAACATCAATTTGGCACCTTCTTTAACACCTGCGATGTGATACCATTCTCCGATTTCAAACGTATCGTTTTCGCCATCGGGGCCTGCGCAGCCTGTACCTTGGTTCCCAGGATGAAACCGATAGTGGATGTGCAGCGGCACACGGTTACAGGTCCAAATACCGGGTGAACGGTCAGAGCCCGGTGCCTTTTTCGCAATGATTTGATCCCAACCGCCGGAGTTTGGATCGGTAAAGTTGAGCCAGAAGAGAAAGGAGTTGTCCTGATAATCTTCTAACGTCTTGAAGGTATCAACTGTCACACTGTCGCCTGCAGCTTCAAATAATATAGCACCTCTACCGTGGACAACTTCATCGGTGACAATCTTCGCGCCATCAACTACGTCACCATCATTTCCACCACCGGTTTCATCTTCAATCGTTCCACCATTTGCTGAATCGAAACTGAAGTAGAGGATTAAACCGTCGTCTTTAACTGCGGTGTGTGCGGTAAGCGCGCTGCCCACTATGAATAGGACAACGACGAGTGAATATATCATTGAACGCATGCGTAAACCTCCTTATGTCTAAAAAAATGAATGTAGAGACGAAATGGATGTCGTCCCTACATTTTGTGGTGTGAAATCAATCACGACGTGTTTTCAGTTGTCCCCACGTCGTAGAAAGTTTGTCTTTGGGTTCAACAGGCGTGAGAACGCCTTCCATAATATCCGAAACCTCATCAGAGCTGAGGGCTCTATCGTAGACAAACAACTCATCAAGATAGAACTTTGCAGAGTTATAATTCGTCTGACCGATATAGAGTTTCTCTGTGCCTTGGAGGTGACTTGCCGGAACGGTCTGTTCGTCAACCACTTCGCCATCAATGTAAAATTTGAAATTAGTACCCTCTTTGATGCCTGCGATGTGATGCCAGTCGCCTGTTGCGAATTCGTCACCCTCTCCCTCGGGGCCGACACACAGACTTCCAGCGTTCCCCGGATTGAACCGGTAGTGGATGTGCAAAGTTGTGCGATTACATGTCCAGATACCAGGTGAACGGTCAGAGCCAGGTGCCTTTTTCGCGATGATTTGATCCCAACCGCCAGAGCCCGGCACGGTGAAATTGAGCCAGAAGAGGTAGGAATTGTCTTGATAATTTTCTAATGCTGGAAAGGATTCGACGGTGACGCTATCACCGTTCTCGTCGCAGAACAACGATCCTTCACCGTGTACGACTTCATCGGTAGCAATCTCCGCGCCAGTGATTAAGCCATCATTTCCGCCACCGGTTCCATCTGTAACGGTATTACCCGATGCTTCATCAAAACTGAAGTAAAGGATTAAGCCTTCGTCTTGAATTTGGGCGTGTGTAATCATCGCGCTGCCTAATATTAATAACGCAACGGTGAATAGATACATGATTAAACGCATGTGTAAATCTCCTTGTGTCTAAAACAGGTTAAAGTACTATGCAAGCAGCTTACTTTATTACGGGTTTACAACCAATCTTTGGGACAAAAAATGCCCGCGTTTCAACCCACGAGATTATCATAAAAAAAAACCTTAAATATGTCAACAAAAATCTGATGCCTTTAATTTTCAGGTTCCCGGACTAAAAAGTAGGTGATGTCTGATTTTGAATATGTTATAATGATAACATATTTGCACATCTATTATCGGTGTTTCGCAGTCGTTAAAATCGTTTGACATACTGCTATCGTTATGCTATGCTAATATGTGATTCAGAAGCGTTCGGTAAGTATTCACGATTAACCAGCGGCCATCAGTGTTTCTGATCGAACTATGTGGTAGCATATTCTGAAAGGGATGCCCTAAATGAAGAGTTCCAGTGACCAATCTATTTATGTTGTCGCTATCTGTGGTAGCCTACGGGAAGGTAGTTCAACGTATGCTGCGCTCCAGATCGCGCTCTCCGGTGCAAGGGATGCCGGTGCCGAAGTTGAATTGCTGCGGCTTAGTGAGTATGAACTCGTTTTCCAAGGTTCCGTCACTAACGAAGTTGACTATCCAGCAGGTGTGTTCAAACTACGCGAAAAGGTGAAGCGCGCCCACGGCATAATTCTCGGTTCTCCGGAATATCACGGTAGTTTCAGCGGTGTCCTTAAAAGTGCGCTTGATCTCATGGGGTTTGATGAATTTGAGAATAAGGTCATTGGACTCATCGGTGTGTCTGGAGGACGGAAGGGTGCTGTAAACGCGCTTTCTATGTTACGCACAGTCGGCACGGCAATGCGCGCCTGGGTCGTTCCGAAAGACGCATCTATTCCAAACGCATCGCAGGCGTTTGATACGAACGGTAATTTGCACGATTCGGAATTAGCAGCACGCGTCAAAGCTGTCGGCAAACAGGTTACACAGTTCGCCGCACTCCAGAATTCGGTATAAATCTAAAAAATAAATACGTTAAGACAAATAGAATCTGGCAGGTTAGATGAACACAATACACAATTGGAACGCATGGATCGGCACAGACGAAGCAGGAAAAGGTGATTATTTCGGTCCACTCGTTGTCGCAGCTGTCTATGTGGATCCAGAGTCCCTCGAAAATTTCTCAGATTTAGGCATTGCTGATGGGAAAACCTTGTCAAAGCGCCGTATCCGAAGGATCGCCGAACTAATGCGCAGCGATTATGAACAACATATCGTTGTGGTGCAAAAGATGCCGACTGAATACAATTCGCTCTACGATACACTCCGCAAACGCGGACAAAACCTCAACCATCTGCTTGCATTGCTCCACGCTGAAGCGATACACACATTAGCGAACCGGGTAAATGCAAAACATGCCCTTGTTGACAAATTTGCCAAGAACGATCTTATCACAGGACAACTCATTCAGCGGGGCGTTGCACCTACCCCGCTGGGAATAGAAATAAAACAGATAACGAAAGCAGAACGTGATATTGCTGTTGCCGCAGCCTCTATCATCGCTCGCGATGTTTTTCTCACTGGAATGGATACGCTATCCGAAACATACGAGATCCGCTTGCCAAGGGGCGCGTATCAGGTTGTAGAAGCAGGCAAAGAATTCGTCAAAATGCACGGCACGAAGGCGTTAGGAAAAGTCGCGAAACTCCATTTTAATTTAACGGGCACTGTTTGTGCGCCGTAAACTTCACTAGAAGCTCATAGCAAGTGTCCCGATCTTGTGTGAATCCTGCGAAACACTTTGTATTACGAGAAAATTATGGAAGAATTGTTCAGTATTCATTACGCCGAAGTTGGACTCAAAGGAAAAAACAGGATTTTTTTTGAGAAACGACTTGCGAAAAATATCAAAATTGCCTTGCGCGGTACTGGGTACGCAGAAGTTGAGCGGCTGCACGACAGAATTCTCGTGCATCTTGGGCAACACGCCAATGTCGCCGACGTTAGGCAATGCCTCCGTCAGGTCATGGGTATCGCGCATTTCGAGCTCTCCTGCCGTACGGAAGCCGACATTACATCGATTAAAGCGGCGGCACTGCAACAACTCCAAGGGTGCTCTTGTGAATCTCTGAAAGTTGAGACGAAACGAGCGGACAAAACTTTTCCACTGACCTCCCCGCAGGTGAGCGCAGAGGTTGGTGGGTATCTTATCAAGGAGACCGGTGCACGTGCCGATATGCATAATCCTGATGTGATTTGCTGGGTTAAAATAACACACAACGCAGCGTATATCTCTACAGAAAAAAATCAAGGAATCGGCGGATTACCGGTCGGCGTAAGTGGTAAGGTCCTCGTTATGCTGTCTGGGGGGATCGATTCGCCTGTCGCTGCATGGCAAATGATCAAACGTGGCGCGAAAGCCGTCTTTATCCACTTCTATAGTTACCCGTATACGGATAAAGCTTCTTTGGAGAAAGTCATTGAGATTGCCGAAGTTTTAGCAGTATCGAACTATCGGAGTGCTATCTATCTTGTGCCATTTGCTGATCTTCAGCAAACGATTGTCGCCGCAACGCCTGCGCCGTTTCGTGTTTTGTTGTATCGACGGATGATGACGCGCATCGCACAGCGCGTCGCCGCTAGCGTCGCCGCGGAAGCTCTCGTTACCGGTGAGAGTCTGGCACAAGTCGCCTCCCAAACGCTAACGAACCTTCGCACGATTGAAGCGATCGCTGAAATCCCTATCCTTCGCCCGCTGATCGGTGAAGACAAGGCAGAAATCATTCAAAAAGCACAGCGGATAGGGACATACGATGTATCCACGCGTCCGCATCAGGACTGTTGCTCGCTTTTTGTACCGAAACATCCTGCCACTCGCGCTTCGTTAGCCGCGTTGGAGGACGCAGAATCTGGTTTAGATGTAGACGCATTGGTTGAAAACGCATTGAACAATCTTGAAAAGACAGTTGTCGGTTAATAGTTTTCAGGAACCCGTTTGTAGAAGGAAAAACTTTTGCAACTCGCTTAACCGAAAAACGAAAGTTATGAGAATACTGCTCATTCGACTCAGTTCACTCGGCGATGTTGTACTGACAACCCCCGCGATTCGTGCTGTTCGCTTGCATTTCCCAGATGCATACATCGCTATGCTTGTCGCGAAACAGTCAGCAGATGCACTTCGTGAAAACCCACATCTCAACGAAATAATCACATTTGACCGGTTTGCTAAAGACAAAGATACCGGTGAAATGCTGCGGGTTATCCGTCACTTACGAAAACGGAGATTCACATTAACTATTGATCTCCAACGGAAATTTCGCACTGAGATCCTTATGTATTTCAGCGGTGCCGCCGAACGGGTAGGGAAAGGCAAGCTCTGTACGATCCGGGTCCAAGAACAAGGGAATAAACACGCAACAGTACACTATTTCGACCTGTTACGTGCCGTTGGGATACCAGCAGCAGATCAACGGTTGGAGTTGTTTCTTGCTGAATCTGAACGTTCAGATGCCGCAAAACGGCTTGACACTGCAGGCATTGACAAAATGGCACTAAACGTCGGACTTTTTCCCGGGGCAGGATGGAAGCTAAGGGAGTGGATGCCCGAACGCTTCGCTGCTATCGGCGATAGGCTTATTACGCATTTCAACGCTAACGTGTTGGTTTTCGGTGGGCAAAAGGAGGCAGAACTCGTGAAGACCGTTGTGAATCTCATGGAGGCCCCTGCGATTCCGTTTGCTGGTAATCTTCAGATTCGGCAGTTAGCTGCTTGTATTGAGCAATGTGATCTTTTTCTTACCAATGATACCGGTCCGATGCACATCGCTGCAGCAGTAGGGACACCTACTTTGTCTCTATTCGGTCCGGGTAATCACATCCGCTTTCAACCGATCGGTGCAAGGCATCAAATCATCCGCCACGACGTGCCGTGCAGTCCCTGCAAGCAGTTCACAGATACGTGTAAAGACAATATCTGTATGAAGGGAATTGCAGTAGAGGAGGTATGGCAATCTATTTCTAGCACCTTGGGAAAGTTATCGGATGCTATTTAGAGGGACAGGATTCCGCCTTCAACGAGCATTGGTGCACCGGTCATGTATCTGGATTCATCGGAGGCTAAATAGACCGCCGCCCAAGCGATGTCTTCCGGTTCGCCGATACCGAGCGGGTGCATCTCTTTAATCTCTCTGTTTATAGCATCCGGATCGGGCTGCTTTGATAGGAATTCTTGGTAGAGCTCAGTATTAATCGTACCCGGACAGAGACTGTTGACACGGATGTTGTCTGCCGCATAACGAATCGCCATGCTCCGTGTGAGGTGGACGACAGCGGCTTTTGATGAGGTATAAGCGGGATGCATCGGAAACCCGACGTATGCAGATTCGCTTGCCATATTGATAATGGAACCGCCACCGGCTTCGCGCAGCAGCGGAATTATCGCACGTGAGACGAGGTAGATGCTCTTTACATTGACAGCGTATTGCCGATCCCAGTCTTCTTCAGATATTTCTTCTAACTCACCTACGACAGCAATACCAGCGTTATTAAATAGGACATTCGGCGTACCCAGTTCAAACGTGACACGCCGGACAGCAGTTTCGATCTGTGCGGTATTGGTTACGTCGCACTGACAGAAGATGACGGTACCACCAACGTCTTGGATCTGTTGTGCCGTCTGCTCGCCGCGCTCGGCGTTGATATCCCAGATAGCGACAGCTGCACCTTCGCCTGCGAAGAGTTCTGCACTTTTCGCCCCGATGCCTCGCGCCGCACCTGTGATAATAGCAATCTTATCTTTAAGTCGGTCTGTCATCTGTGTGCTTTAGAGTCCTTGCAGGAGGGATACCCATCGTTCCCATGCAGATTTGGTCGCGGCTTTATTTGCTTCGTCAGCGTCTTCTCCCATTCCGCGACGCAAGAACGCGTGTCCGACACCTTTATAGATAACGGGTTCGTACGTGACGTTTGCAGCATCCGCTGCGGCCTTAGTCGCAGCAATTGTGGCATTGATACGGTTGTCGCTCTCGCCATAAAAACCGTATATTGGTGCTGATATTTCGGGAATGTCTTCCGGTGCTGCGGCACGGCCGTAGAACACGAATCCAGCGGCTATTGTATCGGAATGGACAGCGTAACTGAAGGTTTGTCCACCACCCCAGCAGAATCCTGAGACTGCCACCTTTTCATTGGTTGAGGGCAATTCTCGGACGTATTTCTGGACGGCATCCAGGTCCGATGCAACTTGCGCGGCGGGGAGTTCTCGGATAGCACGTCGGACATCATCACCGGACTCGAAACTCTCTGTGCCGCCGCCTTCGGGCCCCATACCGGACAGCAGGTCCGGGCAAATAGCGATGAACCCTTCAGCCGCAAGTCTATCTCCGACAAGTCGGATCCAGTCAGTTAACCCAAAAATTTCGTGAATGACAATAATTGACGTAGCCGGTTCTTTCACCTCTGGATAAACGACAAACGCGTTAACAACCCGGGCATCACCCGTTGTTATTTTGACCCATTCGCCGTGGCGCGGTGATTTTTCGAGTTCAGCCTTTTCGTCAGCGGCACCTGCATTACTGATGACAAAAAACAGTCCTGTAACAATGATGCCAACCAGAGCAGTACTGAATACTTGCATGGCTTCTCCTTATTTGACGTTTGTTTTATTTATACTATAGTTTGGACAGTTTCATTTTGTTTTGTGTGTTGTTTTCAAAAACGCTCCTATTTTTCTATGAGTCGTGACGCGTCGATAACTTGCCAAAAAAGGCATCGTTTCGGTTCAACGGGTGTCTCCAGAAAACAGTATTTTGAAGGTGCGATGTCCACCGTTTGTAGTAGGGAAACCATTGATTGCCCGTT
>RKRO01000144.1 GCA_007571355.1 Candidatus Poribacteria bacterium
CCCTCGTTCTCAGTTCGGTTGATGATGTCTATCGCGTTGCTCAAAACTTACCTGACTATTTCTTTCACCTCGCCGATCGGTTTTGGCCCGGGGGGTTGACGATCATCCTTGAGGCAAAGCACCTGCTTCCGGTACTGACAGCCGGCGGTGATACCGTCGGCGTACGCATCCCAGATAACCCGCTTCTCTTACAGATCCTTCAAGCATTTGGCGGACCGGCAGCAATAACAAGCGCGAATCTATCAGGCGAACCGCCAGCCACCTCACCAAAAGAAATCAGTGAAGAACTTGCCTCGCGAATTGATCTGATTGTTGATGGCGGCACAACACCAGGCCCCATCCCCTCCACGGTGTACGATATCTCCATATCACCGCCGGTTATCAGACGACACGGCGTGATTTCAGAAGAGACCCTCACTAAGGAGTTTGCGTGCTACAACAAGCTTTAAAGCAATTGCTGGAATTTTTAGCCACTCCTATCGGCAATTGGGTCGCGCTCGGCGTAATCAGTTTCGTCGTATTGGGGATCGTCTATCACAAAAGAACCCGGATCCCCGGACTAACGATCGAGGTGATTCCAGAGGATACATGGTTCATCAATCGAGACGATAACCACCGGCTCGCTATCGTTGTCTCGTTACATCTGATTAATAAATCGAGCGCGCCGATCCGGATTCGGGACTGTAAGTTGAGCGGTTATTCACCGAAAGCACCGCCTGAAAAATTGGTCTTAGAGGGGCATGATACAAGTATTGAACTGACTTACCCGAAGCATGACCTCTTTGCTGGCGCAGGCGGACACCCTTCCCAACACGCCTCAGAGTATGTTCTCAACCCTTACACGGAACAACGGATGTGGGTGTTCTACCGCTCCGGTATCGTTACGATGACAAACATGCTCCGTGCCCCGATTGTGATCAAAGATATGAACCGGAAACGCAAGTCCATCCAAGTCGCGGTGCCTCGCAATATGGAACAAATCCAAATCTATCGCGAGGCAGCGATGCGATGGTAATTTACGAAAGTTCGGACAGTTTAACGGTTCTGCCATCTGCTGCCGCGGACATATCTGCGGCGAAAACGACACGGTGTGTTTCAAACGCCGTGTCGAAATCTGTCAACGGCATCGGTTCATCGCGTCCAATACTGTCTATAAACGCTTGAAATTGTGGTTCATACGGGTGATCGCTGACATCACCAGAGTCGATGAGCGAGGTCTCCAGTGTACTCCACTTACTTTTGTCCATCCCTTTAATTTTCGCGGAATAGATACGGTTATCTAGTAAACTCCCTTCACTGCCAACGAGGTGGATATGGAAATAGTAAGGTTGCAAGCAATCCACACAAGAGGTGACCTTCCCAATTTTCCCGCTACCTTCAAACTTAAGCAGACTCACACTCGTCGTCTTATATTCATACGGTTGAAAAACAGCACCGGTGGATTGTGCGTGATAACTGGTGACCTCTTCGACGCTTCCATCCATAAAAAAGAGGAGCGCATCAAGGGCATGGCATCCTGCCGTGAGCAGGGTGCTACCACCGAAGTCTTTTTTGATGTTCCATTCGTATTGTCCATACCAAGGTCCGATACCGTGGTAATAATCAACTTCAGCATAGTGGAGTTCACCGAGCAGCCCGTTGTCAATTACTGAACGGATCATCGTAAAATGCGCGCTATATCGGCACTCAAAGCAGACACAGACCTTAACGCCGTTGCTTTTCACTGCGTCCCGAATCGCTTTTGCGTCTTCGTAAGTCAGACAGATCGGTTTCTCAATGATGAGATGTTTCCCCGCTTCTGCAGCGGCGATGGCTTGCTCCGCATGAAAAGGATGTGGCGTACAAATATCGATGATATGTACGTCCGGATCGGCAAGTATCTTGTCATAATCTGTATAGGCTTTCAGCGGGGTTCCATAAGTCTCAGCCAGTACAGATTCATCGTGTTCGCGGCGTGAGCAGATCGCTGTGACATCCGAACCTGTAACAGCTTTAAAGGCTTCGATATGCGCCCCCGCGACCCAACCAAGTCCAACAATTCCAACGTTTAGATTCTCCATGCTAATCTCCTTTGATAACGAATAACGAATAACGGATAACTATTATATCACAGATACGGATTTTTGAGAGAAAAAATTAGTTGATATAATTTTCGTTTTCCTGTATAATTAAACAGAATAAACGTTATGCAGCATCCGTTTTTTAGCATACATGCCGCGGGAGCCGCAAAACACGCTGCGCGGAACGGAGGCATAAAATGAATCAAGAGAAGTTTGAAGAACTCCTTTCTGAGATAAGCGGCAGGATGTCGTCTATAGATGAGAGGGTGTCATCTATGGATGAGAGGATGTCGTCTGTTGAAAGTAGACTCTCATCGCTTGAACAAGGAATGGCATGGGTGCGTGGGAAACTTGAAGGACGGGCGAATTCTAGGCGGACATAAAATCCTGGATTGCTCTCGTTATTGCTGTCGCAGCCATTATTTTTGCATGGCAAAAATAATGGAGTTGAACGCCCCAAAATTTCGGGATACTCACAGTTACAGTGAGAGGTCAGCGTGAAATCTGATAAATCCTTAAAACCAAACATTCCTATTGGCACAACAGATACTTTTGACATAAAAAAGAAGATGTCCTATAATATACATGAACTGGAGCGTAACGTTTTTGGGTGTAATGTACGATGTGTGAGTCCCGCGGGCGGTGTTGTTAAACGCCCTTTTCCTATCCTGACCATCTCAACTCGCTGTGAAGGAGGCGATTCCCATGGAGACGAAAATGTCCGATGACTTCCCCCCGAAATTTGCAAAAGAAGGGTTAACTTTCGACGATGTTTTGCTGATTCCAGCTGAATCGGATGTGCTACCGGATCAAGTGGATACGAGTACGCAACTGACGCGTAACCTCCGGCTGAACATTCCTATCAGTAGTGCCCCCATGGATACCGTCACTGAATCGACCCTTGCGATTGCAATTGCCCGGGAAGGCGGCATCGGAATCATCCATTATAACTGCTCCATCGACGAGCAGGTGTCTGAAGTCGACCGCGTGAAACGATCCGAAAGCGGTATGATTACCGATCCAATTACACTGACAGCAGATAAAGCAATCCGGGACGCGTTGGCAGTGACAGCGCGCTACCACATCGGTGGGGTGCCCATCGTTACCGAGGATGGATATCTCGTCGGTCTGATTACCAATCGCGATCTCAAGTATGAAGACAATTTGGACCTCCCCGTAACCGCACGGATGACACCGAAAGAGAAATTGATTACCGCTTCACAAGGCATTACGCTTGATAAAGCCAAAGAAATACTTCACAAATCTCGTAAAGAAAAACTGCCAATTGTAGATGAAAATTTTCGACTCTGTGGGTTGATTACGATTAAAGATATTGACAAAGTCCAAATGTTTCCACAAGCTTGCAAAGACAGTGCTGGACGCTTACGGGTCGGTGCCGCTGTGCTACCGTCAACACCTTTAGCGGATATTGACCGTTTGGTGGCAGCAGGTGTCGATGTCATTGTATTAGATACAGCACACGGCCATTCCAAAAACGTTATTCGATCAACAGAGTACCTGAAGTCGCACTTTCCAAACGTTGAACTTGCTGCAGGGAACGTTGTCACGCCTGAAGCAACACGAAGCCTCATTGATGCGGGTGCCGATGCCGTGAAGGTCGGGGTTGGCCCCGGTTCTATTTGCACAACCCGGGTAGTGGCGGGTGTCAGTATTCCGCAAATCACTGCAATTTACGATTGTGCACAAGAGGCAGATAAAGCAGGTGTACCGATTATCGCTGATGGCGGTATTCGTTATTCTGGTGACATCGCAAAAGCCATCGGCGCAGGCGCGAGCTCTGTCATGATTGGAAGTTTGCTTGCAGGCACGGATGAAAGCCCGGGCGACACCGTCATCTATCAGGGCAGAACCTATAAAATCCACCGAGGGATGGGGTCAATCGGGGCATTACGGAGACGGAGTGCTCGGAACCTCTCTGGTAGCACTGAAGATTTATCGAAACTCGTACCCCGTGGAATTGAAGGCCGTGTCCCACATAAAGGTAAATTAAGCAATTTCGTTTATCAATTGGTAGGCGGTATTCGTTCAGCGATGGGATACTGCGGTACACCGGATATTAACGCCTTACGCACCAATAGCCAATTTGTCCGGATGTCCAGCAGCGGCTACCGAGAAAGCCATCCGCACGATATTGATATTACCGAAGAAGCACCGAATTATACGGTAGCAAACCTTAACTCATAACTATTATTTCTCTATGCTCCTTCACGCTGCTGTCGCTACTGATGACTGACTGCTACTCTAAAAAAGATAAACGTGCAAGTTACGGAGACAGTTCAACTTCACCGGAAACCTGCCCGAAGCGAAGCGGAGCGGTTTTTGCTTGGACGTTTTTTACAAGGAGGCCAGAACAAAAAAAATGAAACTCAACGAAGAGATGTCTTTTTGGGATAGACTCTATCTACCAGCATTAATTAAAGGAATGTTGACCACGCTGAAGCATATCCCGAAAAAGAAATTAACGTACCAGTATCCTGAAGATCCAAGAAGTGTGGATGAACGGAACGAACGGTACCGCGGTATCCACAAACTGACGACCACAGAAAAAGATGAAATTAAATGTGTCGCATGCTTCCTATGTGCGACGGCATGTCCGGCTGATTGCAT
This sequence comes from Candidatus Poribacteria bacterium, assembly GCA_007571355.1. Lineage (GTDB taxonomy): Bacteria > Poribacteria > WGA-4E > WGA-4E > WGA-3G > WGA-3G. The sequence continues at coordinate 4,689 of RKRO01000144.1, forward strand.
CACGATTCAGGCAGCACCGGCACCCGAAGGTTGGGTCACTAAAGAAGGTTATCCGCGCGAAAAGTATCCCGATGTCTTTGAGATCAACATGCTCCGCTGCATCTTTTGTGGATACTGTGTTGAAGCTTGCCCCGAAGACGCTATACGGATGACAGGTTTGACGCTCCCACAATACTTCCGTGAACGCCAAAAAGAGGGTGAAAGCCTTGGGAGTTCGCGTAGCGACTTCATTTTTGACCGAGACATGCTTGTCGCTAACAACGACATCCCTCAAGAGGGACTCAGTGTTGAAGCGAAGTAGAAATTAATGGCACCATACGCGCCCTTTCCGGATAAAAAGTACGGTATTATCTACGCAGATCCGCCCTGGGATTACAAAGGCCAACTTCAACACACAGGGATCGGCGGCAAAGACAGCGGCGGCGCGATTCGGCATTATCCCACCGTACCGGTGTCAGAAATGGAGACGTGGGATATTGCCGCTATCAGTGAAGAGAATAGCCTGCTTTTTATGTGGACATCATCTCCGCATCTGGATCAAGCAATTCAACTCGGGAAAGCCTGGGGCTTTAAATGGGCAACCGTCGCTTTCGTTTGGGATAAAGAACGCGTGAACCCTGGATTCTATACAATGAGCCAGTGTGAGTTGTGCCTCGCTTTCAAACGCGGTAAAATCCCGCAACCAAGAGGTTCAAGAAACGTTAGGCAACTCGTTCAGGCGAAACGAACACGCCATTCTGAAAAACCAGAGGTGGTGCGCGAACGTATTGAGCAAATGTTTCCACATCACGCTAAAATCGAACTCTTTGCGCGGAAACAGACATCCGGCTGGGATACATGGGGGCTTGACGTTTAATAGCATGCCGAAATCTGTCGCGCAGTTCTTGGACATCACATCAGCCGATAAGGCGGGAGCAACGTATTTATCTGTTTTCCCTATTATTTTCGTTGATATAAACACGGTCGTGTGTATTCTGGTAAATGTTATATCAATTTTTGTCTGTTTTCACAATCGCCAGAACTTATGCTATTTATCACTTATACATACACGACAGAAAAATATCTGTCGTGTGCGGTGTTTATTCGCAACCTAAGACTTATTTAACGGACTGGTCACAACGGTTTTCTTTAAGATCGTTGTGGGTATACCGGTCATTCGCAAATTTATTTGCCTAAAATATTTGAAAGGCACACATCAGATCGACCCAATGCAAGGATTATCACTTAATTTTCGTTCAGAAACACTTTTTACGTTGACGGATAAAATTAAATCCAGTATTGAGGGACGGATGAGTTGGGGAGATACCTTTGGTTTGGGACTCGGTGTCAAATCGGATAAACACTTGATCATTTGGACACCGAAGGAAACTTCCGAGGGCGACATTCTGCCCGGTTTTGACTCAGAAGATGGTAAACTTACAGTGAAAATGCGACCGCGACCAGGAGCATGGGTCTCTTGGATAGATGAAGCGAAGGTCGCTGCTGAGACAAACGACGACTACGACCGGGTACACAGAAGCATACAAGAATTGGAGCGGAACGCGCGCCAAATCACAGACTTCGCCGATGGAGTCGTCTCGGATATAACCATCCAAAACTTGGGAAAATCTCTGACGCTTTCTGAACTCACACTGGACGTTTTGAAAGCACGTTTGACAATACCGAGCACCGTTAAAAACGGAGGTTATGTACTCGCTCAACTTGAGGATAGGCACGGCGAAAATATGCACTCGGCGACCCTTATCATCCCAGAGCAGACGCATATACACCGCGTCCATCTCAATGAGGATGTACTGTTTGACCGAATACTCGCTGATGACTACAACGTCCTTTTCGTCATACTCCGAACACATATTAAGCAGTACCCTGACCTCGCTGATCTGGGGTACAGTTTAACACTTCATACCCGGTTATCGGATATCCCTGCCAATGAAGATGCAGAGATGGCGGAGCCAGTTGAAGGGCTTGATCCGATTCGAGTCCTCTCCACAGCAGCCGTCTATGATCCATTGGAACCAGAGACACTCAAGTTGGTCCCTATCGCTTTCAACGCACCCGCCAAAGAAATTGAGGCAACGATCGCTGAGAGCTCAAAGAAAATTGAAGCGTATACGCTGAAAGCCAACCAGCACGCCCACCAGTTGATGTCACGGTTCCAGCAAGGTGTGGAAACTCGGCTGCGCGCCCTTGTACTTGGACCCGGGCAGCGCGTTCACGATAAAGTCTGGGACGACCTCGCGATTCGCGAACTACAGAACACAATGTTTGCTTTCAGCGAATTCTATACAGAATATCTCAACGAACATTTTCAGGAAGAGGCTGCTGTCTCAAAAACGGACGCACTCAACCAGAATATTGAACCCATGATAGAGTTCTGGCAGCTGCAAGACAACCAGCAGTTAACACTGAATCACCTCATCCAAGCTTCTTACAAATTGGCGAATCAGGTACTTGATAGAGCTGCCGGACTGTTTCATGATTTAGTGTTTGAGCAGGATTTCATCGAAACAGGTCTTGTCGAACAAATTGAACTTCGCACTTTTGAAAATAACGAGCTGCTGGATAAAATTTATCTGCCAGAATGGACGCGGGGGAGCGTGCGTGAAAAAATGGCAGGCATCGGACTCCGGTCAACGCTCCACGCTGACCAAATAGAACGTTTGGCAACTATTTGGTTGGAATTAATCGAACTCGCTAACTTTGTTAGCCAACAGAAACAAGACTTTGAAACTGTTATTCAACCTCTAACGGATCTCCTATTAGCAACAAGAACCCAGCAAACGCAGCGTCGATCACAGAAGACAGGACAGAGAGGAAATTCAACCAAATTTCCAGGGTTTGAAATTCCTGATGAAACTTTTCAGCAGCTGCTTGACCACGTGAAGCTGCATGTGTCAACGATAAAGCAGTGGTTGATGCAGCTGCCCCCGAAAACGGACGCACAACAGCATTACGCAACCCTATGGACGCTGTTGCTGGATGGTAGATTACGCGAGCGACTCCTCGAGAATGTCCAACCGACGTGTGATATTAATCTCAGCGTACCTGACCAGACAAAGCGACTCATTAACCTTATGCTTGGAAGCACATTGATTATTCAAGCCGAAAAGGATAGGAGACTGATAGAACGCAATCTGAATCGGGCAATCCATTCAAAGACTGGGCACGAATTGGCAAATATCACCTCGGCTGCTAGGCTCGCTATCCATGGCGATACGCTACTCGAAGTCCTCTATGAGGAATTGTCGGGGTATCACGATATTTTAGCAAAGCGAGCTAATAGGATCACAAACGCACCGCAGAAAGGGAAAAAGCGGAAACGTGGACGATCAAACAACGGGGCTGCCCCAGATGTTGAGACGATCACGGCTGAACAGCAGAAAATCGAGGCACTCCTGGCTTTCCTGAAGCCTTACCGACAGGAAGAAGTTATCGTCACCTTAACGACCGCCGGGCTTAATCCACGCGCTTCAAAACTTGAGGAAATCCGGAAACAGCAGGTACTCAGTTTCGATGTAAGTGATTTGCCCGCAATAGGGGAAACTTGGCTCGATGGAAGCAAAGGTGTCGAAGATTATCCGAATCTGCGGATGTTCCTCCTGCAAAATCAGATTCCAATCTCCACAACCGGGCGGTTACTCATGGAGCTGCGACAACAATTTCCTGATGAACTTTTCAACCACGTCTTAGGACTCATTCAGGAGGTGAAAGTACTTCAAAGCACCGATTATAAAGGAGATCTACTAGACCAATTTGTTACCTATATCTCCGAAAAAGTATGGCGATGGGAATTAACCCAGATTACAGAAACTGAACTCCCACTCTTGTTGAAGGAGAAGGTACTCGCTTCGGCAATCTGCTACGAGAAAGAGGTCGATACCTTGTTGGAATACGTCGAACGTTACGATGAACTGGTATCCACAAAACTATCAGCAGACTCCGACATGGATAACCATCGTCAATACATCGAAGAACAATTTCAAGCAATCGTTGAAACGCTTTTGGTGTAATAAAAAACAGAAAACCGGGCAACGTGAGGCTTGGATTCTGAAAAGGAGGTTTTTGCAACCCCCCGCACAACCGCAAGGAATAATAAAAAATGAAAGTAGCTTTGTTAGGCAACAGTCAGTTTGCCGTTTCGACTGCCTGGGGCTTGTGTCAATCAGAGACGGCAAGTGAAATTGTCTTTGTGTCCGATACGACATCGCCGAAAAATAGATCTGTCTCTTCAAAAGACGGCGCGCCAGAAAGCCTTCGTGATCTCGTAGAATCGAACGCACTAAGTACAAGTGATACCACAATCTCGTTTTCCGATTCGTTGGACAGTTTGTCTGATGCAAACATCGTTATTCTACTCCCCTTGACGGGACAACCCAGTTTCCGATCGCTTCAAGCGTCGAAGACAACGGGGCTTGCACTTGTGAAGCGATTTGTATCCGCAATCCAGCAGTACGCATCGGATGCTATCGTCCTGGTGGCAATATCACCCGTGAATTTCATCGCTGCATGGATGCATCAAGCACTCGGTGGCGGAAAAATTATCGGTCTCGGAAACGGAGCCGCTACGGCACACTTAACCACTGAAATTGCAAAGCGTATCAAGGTCTCAGTTAAAGATGTAACCGCACTCACAATCGGAAACGACTCAGAGACATATCCGCTTCCGCAGTACTGCCGAGTGAACGGTATCCCGTTAGCACAATTTATCCCGGATGCTGAGATCGAAAATCTCTGTAACACCGTATCCCAGCGTTATACCTATAACGCCCAACCGGAATATACATTGATAAGCCATATTTTACAAGTCGTCTCAGCGATTGCCCTTGATAAAAGACGGGTGATGAGCGTCGGCACCCATATATCCGCTGGTGAAACATCGGTTTACCTGAATGTGCCTGCCCAGATCGGGAGTAACGGCGTAGCGTCTATTGTTCCGCTTGAATTGGATGAAGGTCAGCGCGAGCGATTCAAAAAATTAGTCATCCAGAGCGCGGAAGACCAAACGCAGTAACATTAGAGGGCATTTCCTTGTAGGGAACCGAGTGAAACGCAACACCCCTCTGACTGCCGACAACAGACAGTTGATTGCTAAAAAATGCGAGAAATATACCAAAAAATCCCTGAACTCATTGAATCTGATCAAGTCGGTGCCTACTGCACGGTTGTCGAAACGAAAGGCTCAACACCGCAAAAGTCCGGTTCGAAGTTACTCATTCTCCCAGATTTACGGAACATCGGGACACTCGGGGGCGGCTGTGTAGAAGCAGAAGCGCGCCGACAGGCAATAGGGTTGATGCAAGGCGGAATACCACGGCTCCTCGAATTCCAGTTGGATAGCGATTACGGATGGGACGATGGACTCATCTGTGGCGGAAATATGAAAATCTTCATTGATCTGCCGAAAACAGAAGCGGAAGCGGAGATGTTTGAGCGGCTCCAAGCCCTGAACAACCAAAAGATACCTATTGTCTGCGCCACCGTTGTGACGAGTACCAAACAGGGCGTTGATGTCGGTATGAAAATGATTTTCGCGTCCACCGGTGAACGAATTGGCACGTTGGGAGACTCGAATCTTGAGGCGGCAGTTGAAACGGAAACCGCCAGAGTTCTCGAAAACAACCGAGCACGTCTGTTTCGTGAAAATGAGACGGCTGCCGTCTTTTTAGAGCCGATGCAACCGCGTCCGACGCTCCTCATCGCTGGGGCAGGTCATGTCGGTCAGGCGCTTTGCCACCTCGCAAGTTGGTTAGATTTTGATGTCGTTATTGTTGACGATCGCGCCGATTTCGCCGCTGCTGAACGCTTGCCAGAGGCAGACGAAATCATCATTGGGGATATCGCTACCGAACTCCGAAATTACCCGATTACCCCACTTACTTATGTCGTGATTGTCACCCGTGGGCATCAGCACGATGAATCTGCGTTGCACAGCGTCGTTGAGTCGGATGCCCGATACATCGGCTTAATAGGCAGCCGCCGCAAAATTAAACTTATCTTTGACGATTTAATGGAGGTCGGGATTTCCAAGGAGAGACTTCAGCGAGTCTACGCCCCGATTGGGTTAGATATCAACTCGAAAACTGTGCCGGAGATTGCTGTCAGTATCGCATCCCAGCTGATCCAGATCCGGAATGCCGCTGAGAATAGCCAGACCTTTGACGCACAACCGGTACGAATGCCCACTGTAAAAGTAGCAGAGGTATAAAAAATGAATAGCATTTATGTACAGGATATTACCGACATTGATCAACCAGCCGAATTGGAAGGTATCCAACTCAATTGGGGGCCATCAGTGTTCGTTAATACTCCCCAGGGGCCCCGCGATCTCCGCACCGCCACCGCTACTCCGGAGTTTTGGGATATTTGGCGCTGGAACAAGGAAGCTCTCAAAGCCGCGGGTATCTCTCCCGCCCGCGAATCAGGAAGCTGGAAAGTGAAATGGTGGATCAATGTTTCTAACCCTACTGATGCAAGAAAAAAAAATATTTGTATACCTGAAAATAAGTCTTATACACTCAGTGAAGCCATCGACCTTGTCAAGCAGACTCTTGATGGTGTAAGTGAACAGTCAGCACAGAACAAACTCCGATATTCGCCCGAGGATGTCTATTGGATCCTGCATGATATGCTCCGGTATGTGAGTCAGAATGCCTCAGGTGTGTTTGCGCTCCGACAAATCCGAAAAGACACATATCGGGTGAAACACATGGCAGAAGGTTTTGCGAAACAGAGGTCAAATAGAAAACTCAAGGCAGAGGTCAAGCGAACAGCAAAATATCTCGAAGAACTAACAGGCAGGCGACCCTCATGGGGTGAAGAAGAGTAGGTATGCCGCAAATGCCAAAGTTTTAGCAACTAAGGAGAGTATTTCGTGAATCAGGAATCAAAAGTAACAGTTGAAGATATTGAAATGTCCGTGGACACCTTGGATGTCCAGAAAGCCGCTGACATCTTTGAAGAACATGGATGTCTTGTTGTGCGTGGTTTGATGTCCCCCTATATTGAGGCGATCCATCGGGATATTGAGGCAGCCGCTGCGGAATCCATAGCACTCCTCGACAAAGCGGAACGGATCGTTGAAGGGTGGCGCACCCCCAACGGCACGCTATTCTTACCGGCACCAGAAGGCTACGAACGCGACAAACAGATCATGGTGTTAGCAGTCAATTATCAGACGAGCGCGGCGTTTTTCCAGTCCGCTTTCGATGAAAATACGGCTAATATCGTGGAGGCGATCCTGGGACCGAATGTAGAAATCTTCGGCAACGGGCAATGCCTCTATAAGGAGCCCGTTGGCGGACACCCGAAGCATCTACATCAGGATTCTGCGTACTTTGAACACCGCTATCAGGGGCCCGTCGGCATCCTGAGTTATGTTGTAGACACCGATTTGGTAAATGGGGCGTTACACGTCGTGCCGGGGTCACACCGACTCGGGCAACTCAAGCATATTGATACGTTTTCACATCTCGGTCTGGCGGAGGATGAGTGGCCCTGGGAGAGCGCGCTCCCTGTAGAAGGCAAAGCCGGTGATTCGATCTTCTTTAACGTCAAAACCGTACACGGTTCCAAACAAAATATGTCAGACAAACCGCGTCCGATTTTCATTAACCGCTATCGCCGGACAGACGACTTTGTAATTATCGGTGGGACAACGACAGCGAACCGGGCAGAAGCAGAGAAACGCGCCGCCGCAGCCGAGGAAGCGAAGAAATCTAATACTGATCGCGGTTTGATGTTACGTGGATTCCGACCATTTGCTGCATAAAGACAATAATAGGTAAATATGGAAAAACCGCTCTTTCAAGGAGCGGTTTTTTGGTGCAGCTTTCACGGACCTAATTCCCAAATCAAAACTGTGCCGTCCTTACTTCCGCTTGCAAGTGTTTGGCCATCAGGACTGAACGCAACCGAATTCACCCAAACGCCGTGTCCACTGAAACTCTTTTTGACTTGCAAAGTCGACATGTCTAACAACGCAATTGCCCCGTTCGATCCCGCACATGCCAAGGTTTTACCATCCGGACTAAAAGCAAGCGACGCAATGCTAAAAACATGGAAAACCGGATGTGACGATGTTTTGTTTTCAGTAGATGACTTCGTCAACTTGACCATAGGTAGAGACATCCGTTTATCCTCAGTAACGGTGAGGATGTGTTGCCGGGCACCAGGATCCCATCTCATGACGAGGGTGTTTTTGTGTTGCGCGGCGGCAACATCCCAGAGTAGGATGCCGTCCCTATCGCCGCTTGCGAGCATTTGTCCATCAGGGCTGAAGGCGATTGCGCCTACTTTATCCACATGCCCCTCAAGCGTTGCTTTCAATTTTCCACGGCGCGCGTCCCAAAGCCGAACAGTTTTATCCGAACTGCCGCTTGCGAGTGTCCGTCCATCCGGACTAAAAGCAACAGAAAGCACATGATATGTATGCCCTTTGAGTGTTGCCTTATGGTGACCAAAAAAGGTCCTCCATAGCCGATCAAAAAATGAGGTGCTTACTGCGGTTTTGGCATTCCACAACCGAATTGTTCCGTCGCCACTACCACTCGCAAGTATCTTGCCATTTGGGCTAAAAGCAAGACCGATTTGGTTTGGAATTCGATTGTCGAGTATTTTACCGTGTCCTTTGAGAGTGACTTGGTATTCACCAGTAGCCGCATCCCACAGCAGGATCTCGGCTTTGGAATCAGAGCTCTGTGTGCTGAGACTCAAACTTGCAAGTGTGTCCCCGTTCGGAGAAAATGCGATGGACTGAACCCATAATGGATATCGATGTCCTTTGAAAACCTTTTTGAGTTGTCCAATTGAAACATCCCACAATTTTATATTTTTACGTTCATACCCACTGGCAAGGGACTTCCCATCAGGGCTGAACGCGATCGAATTTACTTCTGCGCTATAGCCAGTAATAGTATGTTGAAGTTCAGATTTTTCGAGGTTTATAGTGTCTATATTCCACAAATAAATTCCAGACTCATTTTTCGCAGCAAGGGTGCGTCCATAAGGACCAAACAAAAGGTCATACCCCCCCTTTTCCGTCAGCATTACCTTACGTTCACCGGTGCTGGGATCCCAAAATATAATTTCGTTGTTACTTGAGACCGCAAGGGTGCGTCCATCGGGGCTAAAAGCGATTGATCTGACACGCTTCGTCGCGTAATCCACGAGTTTTGGAACGCCATTAGAAATCATAATTCCTTTTACATACTTTGGATCTCCTGCAAGGGCATTCTTCAATTGTCCAGTTTGTAGATTCCATAACTGAACCGTATAGTCGTTTCCACCAGCAGTTGCAATTGTTTGTCCATCGGGCGAAAATACAGGAAGGGGCCTATTAGAAGCACTTGGGATCCCTAATCTCATTTTGATTCTTCCATTATCAGGATCCCACAACCGAAGTTCGCTCCGATTCCTACCATAAAGAGTAGTTCCATCGAGAGTGTAGACAATGTTGTAAGTGCCAGTCGTATCCTCCAACTGAGTCTTAAATTCACCCGTAGCAATATCCCACAACTGTGTGTCTTTGTCGTCACTACTTACGATTGTTCGTCCATCCGGGCTGAACATCACTTCTTCAACAACATTATGTGGCGTAAGAATCTGCCTACGTTCCCCCGTACCAATGTTCCATAACCAAATCACACCATCAAAACCACCACCCGCAAGCATCTTACCATCAGGACTAACAGCTACAGAAGCCATTTGCTGCTTATATCCACCAAAAATCTTTATGAGCTTGCCGGT
>RKRO01000143.1 GCA_007571355.1 Candidatus Poribacteria bacterium
GGACATCAATCGCATAGATCGTATCGCGAGGCAGCACTTCTTGCAATTCATGAATAACGGGCAGGGCGGGTTGTGCATCCGATTTGGCGCGAAGTTCTGATAATATCCTGTCCCATTCGTTTTGACCGGGGGCAGCGTCTTCAATCAGTGCCTGCAGCGTCAGTTTCAAATCGCCGACGATTCCTATATCACAAGGATATTCAAGTCCGATTTCATTTGCATCTTCGTCGATTTGGATGAACGGTTGCGGCAATTCCAGACTCCAATTCCGAGTATCGATGGAGGTAAACCGCGGTCCGATGCCGATCAAACAGTCGGCGCGCTGGAGTGCCTCGCGGCCGAGGTAACCGTAGCAGATTTGGAGTGCCAACGGATGATCCTCCGATAATACACCTTTTCCGTTACGAGTAACAATAACAGGCGCGTTCAGTTTCTCAGCGAGAAGACGTAACTCGTTTCGAGCGTTTGCGTGGTAGACAGCAGAGCCAGCAAAGATGAGGGGCATTTTAGCATTGCGGATCGTCTCAACGGCAGTGCTGAGATCTGTATCATCAGGCGGCGGCAACTCGGTGCGTTCCACGCGCGGTGGAATACGGACATCCCCTTCACCTGTGACGACATCCATTGGGAATTCCAGCACTGTCGGTCCGGGGCTGCCATTCCGCATCGCTTTGAAAGCATTCTCAACAACAACCGGAATTTCATCGACGGTATGTGCGATAGCACAGTATTTGGTAATCGACGCAAAAAAATGCATCTGATCCAAGCCGTGGAACATTTTGCTCGGATGCTTACTGTAGAGACTGGAATCGCTCTGTCCGGTGATGAGCAGCACAGGTGCGCAATCGGTGAAAGCCTCCAAAATTCCGGTCGATGCGTTGCTGGCACCCGGTCCTGGCACAGTGATGGCGACTCCGACTTCTCCGGTTGCGCGGGCGAAACCGTCCGCCATTTGTGTTGCAGCGTACTCATGCCGGACGAGGTAGTGGTCGATTGCCCCTTGCCCGCGGCGCAGTAAAGCGTCGTAAATCTGGATGTTTTGGGTGCCGGGTATTCCGAATACCGCTGAGACCCCCTGTGCTTTCAAGCATTCAATGAGAATATCTCCGCCTTTCACGTATCAGTCTCCTTTGTGCTGTTTGAGAAAATTTTCTAACCACGCATCAGGGTCATATCCCAGACGGCGCAGGAATTGACAACCGATGCGTTTCAGAAAATTGGGGATGAGGTTAAAGAGTTTAAGTCGCCAGTTCATTTTTTTTACGCCAGTTGAATGTGTTGCGGGTTCTATTTTCGCAGCACAGAGACCTGAATTGTACCACAAACTTCCCAGGTTGTGCGGTGCGCATTCTCATGAAATAATACCAAAAGAACCTTGATAACTATTGATTTCGCATAACTCTTGAGAAATATTAGTTAAATCTGAAAATAGATGCATACTTGGACAAGGATACCCCCCCTCCCCCCGCAAGCAGGGGGGAATCAGAGGTCATCGCTTCGATAGGATGTGTTTCAATAATTACGGGCTTTACTATATTCGTTAAAAAAGTGCGTTGCCAGTTGTTTTATCAAAGAAGTGCATCCGCTCTGAAACAAACGAGACATGAAGGTATTGCCCAATCTCCGCTTCAAAGTTAGGTGCAGTGACTGCTTTGAGTATCGTATGCGCACCAGCGGCATCCGTTCCAAGCGTCAGTTCAACGATTGTTTCCGCACCAAGCGGTTCGATGCTATAGACTTCGGCTTGAAATGCATTTGGAACGGCTTGATGACTCACAATAACATCCTCGGCGTGCACGCCAAAAATAGTGTTGCTGTTTGAAACCTTGTCATTTAGCACTTTGGCGGTTCGAGCATCTTGAATGGTTACTGAATTGTCGTTCTCTGTGTCGTTTGCCAATTTCAAGTGCAGTTCGCCATTGGTACTGGAGATATTGCATCGGATGCAATTCATGCTTGGATTCCCGATGAAACCAGCAACAAATAAGTTGGCAGGATGGTTATAGATGTCCGAGGGCGTTCCGAGTTGTTGGATACTACCTGCTTCAAGGATAGCGATTCTATCCGCCATTGACATCGCTTCGATCTGGTCGTGTGTCACATAGAAAGTAGTCGTACCGAGTTCGCGTTGCCGCCAACGGATTTCAGCGCGCATTTCCGTGCGGAGTTTCGCATCCAGATTCGATATCGGCTCGTCCATGAGGAAAACTTGCGGACGGCGTACCATTGCCCGACCGAGTCCGACGCGCTGCGTCTCACCACCACTCAACTGGTTCGGGGTCCGCAGGAGCAGGTGTTCGATATGAAGCATCTGTGCGATGTCCCTGACGCGCCGATCAATTTCCTCAGCGGAAAGTTTTCTGGGGTGTAGCGGGAACGCCATATTCTCGTAGACGCTCAAATGTGGATAAAGAATATGCGATTGGAAGACGAATGCGACATCGCGTTCTGCTGGCGTTTTATCGTTAACACTAACATCATCCAAATAAATCGTGCCTTTTTCCGGTGTGTCTAAGCCTGCGATGCAGCGGAGCGTTGTCGTTTTTCCTGCACCGGTCTGCCCGAGGAGCACAAAGAATTCTTGATCTTGGACATCAAGCGTGATGTTGTCAAGCGCGATGAGGTCGCCAAAGCGTTTTGTAATGTTTTCGAGTTTTACTGTCGCCATGTATAATTCTGCGATTCTGTGTTGTGGATATTGCTATAGTATAACGTGAGTTTGATAAATCCTTGAAAGTTTTTGTGTAAAGTGTAGTGCCAAGGCTACTTAGGGCCGAAATTCCGTAAAGTTAAGACAAGTTTTGTCTTTGAAATTCGATAGGTGTCAAATACCCTAACGCTGAATGCGGGCGTTTATAGTTATACACTTGTTCTATAAAATAACCGATACGCGTCTGAACTTCCGAGATATTCTCATAGTCATTGAGGTGGACTTCTTCTTCCTTGAGCGTCCGGATAAGTCTTTCCGCATACCCGTTCTCCCAAGGACATCCTCTTCGTGCTACAGAAATCTCAATGTTATGCCGCTGCAGCGTTGAGAGGTAAGCATTTGAAAGATATTGCACACCTTGATCGGAGTGATGTATCTCTGGGACGCTCTGACGCAATGCTTGTTGGAGCGGTTTCAACGTCAGCGGTTCGGTCAGATGCCGACTGACTTGCCACGCTCTTATCATGCGTGTGAAGACATCCATGAGCAGAGCGACATAGACGAAATGTCCTTTCAAACGGACCTAAGTAATATCACCGACCCAGACCTGAACGCATCGCGTGATGGCAAGATTATCCAGTTGATTGTCCCACTGATGCCGACCTTCCATCGATTGCGTCGTTCGACACGCGCGTTTGACAGCGGCTGTTAGATAATCTGCTTTCATCAATCGTGCAACACGGCGATACCCAACGGGGTATCCCAAACGCACAAGCAACTCGGTGATACGCCTATATCCATAAGTCGGATACTGCGCGGCTAACCGATGTATCTCCTCACGCAGAGATGCCGCATCAGACGATTGACTTTTCGGTTGATAATAGAGCAAACTCCTGTTGAAACCGAGTGTGTCGCAAATCTCACGCACCGAATAATCGGTTTGTAGTGCTGCAACGAGTTCTCGTTTCTTAGACACCGTTAGTTCAAGAAAGTCAACGCTTTTTTTTGGATGTCTAAGGCCACGGTCAACCGCCCAACGAGCTGCTCAAGGTGTGCGATCCGCTCGGCATCCTTGCTTGCAGATCTGTTGCGGTAAATACAGAGACGGCATTTTCAAGGAACTGCTGCTTCCACTTGGAGAGCTGATCTTCGCTGAGGTTGTGTCGCCTACAGAGTTCCGCTTGGGAACTTTCACCGCGAAGTGCCTCAAGCACAACTTCAGTTTTAAACGCGGCGGTGAAGGTTCTTCGTTTTCGTTTTGCCATCAGAAGACTCCTTTCTGTAAGATTGTATTATAGCACAATCTTGGTTTAGGGGGTGGTCCTAATTTCCGGTGGCAGTACACTTCATAACGGATCATCTGGGGGATCCTATAACGCATTTTTTCCCAGGTTATCATAGACCCACTAAAATTACAACTAAATCATTATAATGGGGTGCGTAAAGTTTTTGGCAGCCAATTTAGGCAGCTTGTGCGTCTTGTGTATCCCAATAAGTCTCCCAGGTGCCATTTTTCAGCAAACATCTCCAAAA
>RKRO01000065.1 GCA_007571355.1 Candidatus Poribacteria bacterium
TGTTTATAAAGGGAAGTACGAAGGGTATTACTGTCTCTCGTGCGAAGAGTTCTTTTCAGAAAAAGAACTAACGGATGAAAAAATCTGCCCTGTTCATCAATTGCCACTGCAATGGTTGGAAGAGGAGAATTATTTTTTTCGTCTCTCCAAGTATCAGGATCGTTTGCTCACACATATCCACGAGAACCCGGACTTCGTCTATCCTCCAGCGCGTCGTAATGAGTTATTAAGCTTTCTGGAATCCGGATTACAAGATGTAAGTATTTCCCGGGCTTCCTTGTCTTGGGGAATTCCGTTTCCGTTCGATCCAGAGCACATCATCTACATCTGGATAGAGGCTTTGAGTAATTATATTACTGCACTCGGTTATGAAACAGATAGCGAGCAGTACCGTACTTTTTGGCCCGCCGATGTTCACATGATGGGAAAAGACATCACCCGTTTTCACGCGCTGCTTTGGCCCGCAATGCTAATGGCCGCGAACTTGCCACTTCCGAAACATATCGTCGGGCACGGTTGGTTGACTAAGGACGGTGAGGCACTCAGCAAAACGCGGGGCATCTTCATTGATATGGATGGCGACATCGCAACTTATGGGGTTGATCCCTTCCGTTATTACTTGCTGCGTGAATTCAGCTTCGGCAACGATGGCGACTACCGTCCTGCGCGTTTGCACGCACGCTACAACGCTGATCTCGCAAACGATCTCGGCAACCTACTCAATCGCGTTCTCGGTCTACTGAATAAAAACTTTGAAGGCGTGCCTGCACCAACGACCCCAGGTGAATTTGATGACGAAATCAAAGTGCTGGCGCAGACAACGATTGACCAATTGGACGCTCATGTAAAGACGTTCGCTTTTGATGCAGCGTTGGAAATCATCTGGGAGTTTGTCCGCCGCATCAATCGGTATGTCCAACAGACCCAAGTCTGGACACTTGCGAAACCTGAGACGAAACCGAGAATGGGGACTGTCCTTTACAACAGCTTAGAGGCACTCCGGATTATCTCTGTCCTGATTTCGCCTTTCATTCCGGGAACCGCTGAAAAAATTCAGAACCAAATCGGTTTGACGACATTCGATACTGCCACAGAGTGGGGATGTTTACCCGTAGGAATAAAGGTCAGCAGGGGTGAACCCATTTTCCCACGCATTGATACCAAAAGGCAAAAACAGCCACAACCGAAACCCGAAGCGAAACCGAAAAAGAAGGCAGAAAAGAAAACGACTCATTTGGTTGCCTTTGCTGATTTCCAGAAACTCGACCTACGCGTTGCGAAGATTCTCGATGCGGAACCTATTGAAGGAGCCAACCGGCTCCTCAAATTACAGGTAGACCTCGGCACTGAAAAACGGCAACTCGTTGCTGGCATCGCTGAACATTACACCCGAGAAGAGTTGATCGGAAAACAGGTAATCATTGTTGCAAATTTAGAACCCGCCACGATTCGCAACGTCGAATCACAAGGAATGGTTCTCGCAGGAAGCGGTGACTCCGTCGTCCTTGCGACCCTTGAAAAAGAGATGCCGCTCGGTACGCAAGTAAGATAGCAAACGGTTCTTAACTCGAAATATGGAAGGTTCAGGAAGGCTTTCCCCTCTATTCTTCCATACTTCCAATTGCTTTCCTTCATTCATTGAACAGATGCCAGGTATTGAAAATATCCTTAAAACCCGTATTCAGAGTGATCGGGCCCACACCTTTGTCGTTATTGTGCCCACCGATTCCGCACGTTTGCATCGCCAACGCGAATTGGTTGGTTATCATCCCAACCGAGCGGTTGCCAACTTGCGGGTCTATACACTTGGAAATTTTATTCAAAGGCTATATAACCAAGTCCGTCCTGCGAGACTAAACATCTCCCAAGGTGTCCAAAACCTCTGGCTGCATGAAATAGCAAACCCTCAATCGGGCAACCCGAATTCCCACCGTTATGATACCTTCCGACCCAGCCAAAACATTCCTGTGCCTGACAGCACGCTCTCTCTCATCGCAGACACAATTAACCGCCTTAAGGAATATGGAGAGAACGCGCTAAATATTGGAGATGGTGAATCACAAAATCCAACCGAAGATGACTTCTTTCGCATCTATAACGATTATGAGACCAAACTCGGAGACCGTTGGATAGATGAACAAGGCAAGCGTCTGCACCTTGCTAACGCTGACAACTTTGGTTCGCTTATGATCGGGGGATTTCCAAGCGTCAATCTTGTTGTTGTTGAAGGATTTACCGCCCTTTCTAAAGCCGACATCAAAATCTTGACTCACATTGCCAAGATACCGCAGATAGAAATGTGGTTCCGTACTGACTGGCTTGAAGGAAATGAGGGTTTATATAAAAACATTACCCAGCTCATCTCACAATTTAGGACTGTGAATGCCTATATTGACCCCGACTATGAACGTGATACTGACCAACATCAGCATTTCGCTGAGCATCTCTTTCGGGCTGGTGCTGTGTCCTCAAATGTGAATCACAATTCTGGTGGGGCATATCAGATTACAGTCCTGAAACCCGCTGACCGCTCCGAAGAGGTCGAGGAAATTGCACGTCGGATCCAAAAACACGTCTCAGAGGGCGATTGTAAGTTGGGTGAGGTCAGCGTTGCCTGCTACAATATAGGATTGTACCAAGACCGTATCGCTGAGATTTTCCCTGCTTATGGGATCCCCTATTCGCTTACGGAAAGCACGTCGCTGATAAAGTCAGAGGTTGTCAAATCAATCTTTTCTCACCTTTCGTCAGATCGTATGCCACTAAACGATACTTACTTTTCTACGGTAGAGACCGTATCCGACACACACCGATTCCACCCCAGTGAGTTTCAGAACTATGTTGAGGGTTTTCTCAAAAAGGGCGAGGTCATCCAGCGTATTCTAAACCCGATGCTCGGAAGAAGCCCGGAAGCTGTTGAAGTCGAGATTGAGGCATATCGCCAATTCAATAGGATTGTTAAGAACTTGTGCAGCGTTTTAATGTCAGAAGGCGTCCAGTCTGATCTCCTTGGTAATTATATTCAGAAACTCCATCACATTGCAAAGCACACAAACTTTCAAAACAGAGCAACAACAAAGGCAGAAACTGTCAAAATTACTCGACTCAGTGAACTGAGAAGTTTGGAGTTTAACACCGTCTTTTTATGTGATTTTGTAGAGGGCAATTTTCCAGAGAATTATAATCCGGACCCACTCCTGCCAAGCCACCCATACCGTGCTGAAGAAGAGCATCTGTACAATAATAGGTTTATGTTCTACGGGGTACTCAAATCTTTTCAAAAACGATTATATCTCCTTGTCCCACAACGTGAGCGCGAAGCGGAACTCATCCCTTCACCATTTCTGGAGCAATTGAAGGCAGTTACTAAGATTAACGAGGTTGAAGCAATAGATGATTCCACGCGAAGCAGTACCTCTGGTTTCCTCAGCAACTACGGCAAATACGTATGGACATCAGATACGCCTGCTAATAAGACATTCCCTGATGGATTGGCGCACATGCGCTCCCTAATAGAACATGTCGTTAAGATTGAAAAAAGTCGCGAGGAGACACACAAACATTTGGCTTACGAAGGCGTGTTAACAGCAGGTTCACTTTCTACCCAAAGCCGAGAACGTTTGAAAAGTCTTCGAGAGGAACGCTATTCCGTCACAGAACTGGAAACTTACGCCAAGTGTCCATTTCAGTATTTTGTTGGTAGCGTTTTAAATCTTCGTATTGATGAGGACGAGACGAGGGACGAATTATCCAGTCTTGGAAGGGGCTCGCTACTTCACAAAGTCCTCTTCACGTTCTATAATAATCGTCGTGAACAAAACCGTCTACCTATCCCAGAATGTTCGGACTGTGATTTTGAAGATGCGAGACGGCAATTGAATGAGGTTTTAGAGATTATCTCTGAAAAAGAAAAACACAGCGAAAAGCGCACTGAAAATCCTATTGGCGAGAATAATCTTTTTTGGGAAATGGACATAGAAAAACTTCGCGTCGCCCTATACAAATGGATCGAAGCGGAGCGGACCTACGATTTACCTCTTATACCAAATTATTATGAAGTTAACTTCGGACAACCCGGTAAACCGGCAGATCCGCAGCTCAGCTATAGCAAACCAATTTTCATCGGCAATGTCCGTATGAAAGGCAAAATTGACCGTATTGATGTCGGTAATGG
>RKRO01000214.1 GCA_007571355.1 Candidatus Poribacteria bacterium
GCTGGGAGATTGCATATAGACCGCCGAAAAACATAACTCTCTACCATTCGAAGAATACGAATTACATCCTCTTTTTCGATTCGATTTTTGGTATAATCTGCATAAACACCAAGCAAGAAAGGATAGACGACCGCGTACCCAACTTCTTGTATATCTTTTAAACACTTTTGAAGTTTCGGATCTTCTTCCAATGGTATTGCGATGTTAACATAGTACTCTGCATGAGCAGAAATGTCCTTGACAGTTTTTTCCATTTCTTTTGGATCCTCTACGAGAGAAGTGTAATCTTTAAATTTGAGAGGGGCATGGTCCTTAAATTTATCGTAAACCTTCTTAATTGGTGGAATACGCTCCGTTTTTAACGTGAGATAATCCCTCATAAATTTATCAAATAGTTTCGGTTCCTCTCTAAAATATTCTTCCATAGGGAACCAATAATCGTCATAAAATTTTGTTTGGAAATTAATTTCTTGCCCCATTAATACATAGTTGCTAATAAGATCAGCTTGTGATAGTGGGAGTCCAGCGGAATTGAGACTCTCGAAAATTAATTGCGGATTATCCTCGCCACGGGTTAACATGAGATCTACGATATTTAACCTTTTGATCCCTCTATATACGATTGTGAGGTCGACGCGTTTGAGTGCACTAAGAAAAAATTGGTAATTTTCTTCCAATAGAGACGAATAGTTTGCCGGCATTTTTCGATCATCCAAAAGGCGTATCATCGTCTCCCTATCGCGCTGACTGAGCAGCTGCTTATAGCGCATCTCACCTTCCTGACCATGATTGAAAAGATAGATATTTGAAAAGGCTTTTGGTTCTATACCAATATCTATCTTTTTCTTTTCGATAGTTCTACAGAGTGCCGAAAGCAAAAGGGATAAAGTCGCTAATCTCTGTTGCCCATCAATAACAAGTAATTTCCGTACCCCTCCAAGATTTTGTGGTTCTTCTGGTTCCATGTAGACGATCGATCCAAAAAAATGGGGGCGAACTTCAGAATGCCCGCCGATGCGCAGTATGTCTTCCCACAGTCGCTGGCAATGTCCTTTTTTCCAACTATACATTCGCTGATAGATTGGAATAACAAACTGTTGTGCACCATCCAAAAAATTTAAAATAGGTGTTACCGTAGCTCTCATTGATTCTCCTTTAATGTCAAGTTATGATATTAAAGCAAATTCAGGAGGTCTAAAACCCCGATTTATAAATTACCTCATCTAACTATTCTTAGTGAATTGTTTTCCCGGTAGTTGTTGAACGACACCTTTGAGTTCCAACATCAGCAGCACACTCGAAATCTGACCAATCGGGAGTTGTGTTGTGCGAACGATGGTATCAATATGTGATGAAGGGTCTTCAATAGCATCAAAGACAGTCCTCTCATCAGGCGTTAAATCCGGCGGAGGCGTGATCGGGGGAGGTTGTGCGGCGGCGCGTTCAGCGGCACGCTTCTCAACGACTGGTACTTGTGGAGAAGGTTCAGTCTCTACCTCGGGTATCGGTGAACCTAATGTGGTAGATTGTATCTGGCTTAGTGCGTGCCGTGGTAACTCGCTGAGGAGATCGTCTACAGCATTGACAAGTTTCGCCCCGTTATTGATTAATTTGTGGGTGCCAGTTGAGAGTTCGGAAAAAATCTCGCCCGGCACAGCAAACACTTCCCTGCCCTGTTCGCCAGCAAGGCGGGCAGTAATAAGGGCGCCACTACGGTTCGAGGCTTCCACGACGACCGTTCCAAGTGTCAACCCGCTAATGACGCGGTTACGCCGTGGAAAATTTTTGGGTTTCGGCTTGGTTTCCATCGGAAATTCGGAAATAAGTGCACCAGAACTTGTGATTTTCTCTGCGAGATCCGTATTCGTCGCTGGATAGATAAAACTCAACCCATTTCCCATGACGGCGATTGTTCTCCCACCGGCTTCCAAAGCACCGCGATGTGCTGAGGTATCAATGCCTCTCGCTAAGCCGCTAACAACTGTCAGGCCACGCTGCGCAAGTTGATAACTCAACCGATAACTCGCTTTCCGCCCGTAATCCTTCGCGTCGCGGGAACCGACCATCGAAATACTGAGCGAGTCTTCCGGTGTGAGTTCGCCTCTGATATACAGCACAAGGGGGGGCGTATCAATTGCTTTCAAGCATTGCGGATATGCGTCATCATAAAGCGTCACGATCTGACAAGCGTATTCGCGTATTAATTCCAATTCGCGTTCTATTGGATACTGGATCGGTTTCCGCTTCAGGAGGTCACGCATCGCAGGCGAAAGTTGGTCTATCTTTTCGAGTTCGTCGGGTGTCGCCTGAAGCGCGCGTGCCGCATTGCCAAAAACATCGCACAAGACTTGAACGGTTTTTAGTCCAACGCCTTGAATCATATTTAGATGAATAAGACTGATCGTCTCCTGAGAAAGCATAGTTTCACCTTACGCGATATGGAGATAGGATGACCTTTGTAGGCGCGGCTATAAACATTCTATGTACTACTGTGCCGCCGTTTCTCCTTGGGCTATTTCTTCGGATGGAAGCGCATAATAGAGTTCGATTTCTTGAATTTTCTTGTATTCGCCTGCACTCGGGGCACCCGTTTCACCGCGTGTAGAGCGTTTCTGTCCACCGACGCGCCGGGAATCCGAACGCCGTGGCACTTTCAGACGGAACTTCGTTGTCAGGATCGGTTCTCTCAAGGTGAAGCGATAAACAGGACGCATGTTGTCCCGGACTTCTTTCATTGTGATCCAGGTGCCATCTTCATCCATATATTGCGCTGCAAAGAATTCCATTTGTCCCGGTTCGGCTTTCACGACCACCTGTTGAATGGTTTGCGGTTGTCGCCATTTGAGGACTGCCTCGGTGTATTTATCGGACTCCATTTGTGAAGCCTCATCCTTCTCATCTTCGAGAATAGGGCCTGTCTCTCCAACCGAGTACATATTATCATCGTGGTACTTGTTGTCCTCGCTCGTTGCATCGAGTGCGATGTTTTTGCTCCAGTTATATGATGGATTTGACGCGAGGATACACCCTGACAGCCCGACGGCCATACAGAGAGCCGTCACTAATAATACAAAACGCATATAATTGCCTCCTTGTCGCTTAGAACGGAAAATATCCGTTTCCGAATAGTACTGAGAAGTAGAGACGGTGTGGACAACAACCGTCTCGGTTCTCGTCACCATTCTACTCTAATTCGAGTAGATCATCAAGTTCTTTCTCACGACTCTCTGAAGCCTCTTCAGCCTCTACTTGTTCAGCAGTTTTGTAGCCGTAGAGTTCAATTTCTCGGATTTTCGCAGCTGCACGGCGATTGGAATCCCATCTGCGGAACCCTCCTGACCGCGCCCGGCGTTGCCGATTCAGAAGTGCGTCGTCTTTTGTTCCTAGGACCCGCAGTCGAATACGATCTGTTGGGAACGGAACCAAAACAGAAACTTTTATGGGGTTTTCTTTAACACTTTTGACATCTTTAATCAACTGCCAGTCTTCGTTGGTTGTAATGCTGCCTTTATTGGCGTAAACGTCAAATTGCGATAGATTATCCGAATGTATAACAATTCGACGGATAACCTTTTTTTCTGGCAATGTAATAACGACTTGCGATGCAGAATTTGTACCCCTCATCCCTTCCGAACTTGCGGGGAAAGTCGTTTCGCCGACAGTGTTTATCTTGCCATCAATTGCTTGTGGGACCGTTGACTGTACACCTTCCATTAGTGCATAATTTTCACTCCATTCTTGTTCTGAAAAGAGCGCGCTACACCCTATCATCATGATAGAAAAACAGGTTAGTGTAAAGAGGGCGGTGAATCGATAAATCATTTTTTTACTCCTTTGATAAGCACTCAAGCAGAAGCTAGGGTGCTATGAATCAGAATTTACGCAAATCCCTTGCAGGCAGGGTTTGTAACCCCGCCAGTCGTGCTTATTATGTCGGGACTCATGAAAAACACGTAAATTCCATATCAGTTAAGAGACAATTTTCCAAGTGGTCCCTTCACGGGTGTCCTTAATTTCAATGTTGAGTTCTATAAGTCGGTCACGAATTTTATCGGATGTCTCCCAATCCTTTCGATTTCGGGCATCCTGTCTGAACTCCAAGAGCAGCTCAACGAGTGGTTCGAGTTTCGCCTCAATATTGCCGTTACTATTTTGTGCCTCAGTATTATAGATTCCGAGGACTTGACAGGTTTCGGACAATGCCTGGTAGGCTTCTGCGAAAACAGAATTTTCGACTTCATGACGAGAACTGAGCACTTTGTTAACTTCCCCAACAAGCGTAAAAATAGTGCCGAGTGCCTGTGCGGTATTGAAGTCGGTATCCATTGCTTGCGTAAATTGTGTCTTCATTTTCTCTACAGCGTGCTGTAGCGGGCTATCGGTTCTCTCATTTAGACCAACTTCTGTATCGTATTGTTTTAACGCGTCCAAACAATTGCTCAAACGTCTGAGTGCACCTTCTGACTTTGTCAAACTCTCTTGATTATAGTCGAGCGGGTGTCGGTAGTGTGCGGAAATAAGAAAGTGTCGAATGACTTCGGTAGGATAGTGGTCGAGGGCATCTCGGAGCAAAATAAAATTCTTCTCCGATTTCCCCATCCGTTGACCATCGATTTTTAAGAAAGCCACGTGCATCCAGTATCGGGCGAAGGGGACACCGGTTGCCAATTCACTCTGTGCAATTTCGTTTTCATGGTGGGGGAAGCGTAGGTCTTCGCCGCCAGCATGGATGTCAATCGTTTCGCCGAGGTGTTTCATCGCCATAGCGGAGCACTCAATGTGCCATCCCGGTCTACCTTTTCCCCACGGGCTATCCCAAGAAGGTTCGCCTGGTTTCGCGGCTTTCCACATATCAAAATCTCGCGGGTCCTCTTTCCGTTCATCGATTTCGACGCGTGCGCCAGCGAGTAAGTCTTCCGGCTTGCGATTGGAAAGCTTGCCGTAACTCGCGAACGCATTCACGCGATAATAGACGCTGCCATCAATGACGTAAGCTGCCCCTTTGTCAATCAGGATTTGAATCAAATCTATCATCTCTCGAATGTGTTCAGTCGCTTTCGGATGGACATCTGCGGGTTGAATACCGAGGCGTTGAGAATCCTCAAAGAAAGCTTCACCGTTCTGATGTGCAAGTTGTTCCGTACTGATATCTAACTCCCCTGCACGCTTGATAATCTTGTCATCAATATCTGTCAAATTTTGAACCAGTTTGACATTATAACCTTTGTATACAAGATACCGGCGAATAATATCGGTTACCAGAGCGGTGCGGGCATTCCCAATATGAATGTAGTCGTAAACGGTGGGACCGCAACTGTAAATCGTGACCTGCTCCGGAGTTAGTGGTTCGAAGTCCTCCAATCGCCGGCTCAGCGAGTTATAGATTTTCATACCCATTTTTGTCGTTTGGACTCCTCTTGACGTTACATAGAAAAACGCCTACATCGGGGACAACGCAGCGATCGCGTGGGCGACAATTGCTTTACCTTCCCCGACGACACCTAATTCTTCTGCCGTAGTCGCTTTAACGTTCACTTGTGCTACGGCGATTTCAAGTGCTTTGGCGAGTTTCTGTCGCATCTGTGGGATGTAGGGTGCCAATTTCGGGCACTGTGCGATGATTGTGCTATCTATATTTTCGATTCGGTAGCCGCATTCCTTAACTTTCAAGACGGTATTGCGTAGAAAAACGAAGCTATCCATTCCCTTATAGCGTACATCCGTATCAGGAAAATGGTTTCCGATATCGCCGAGTGCAGCTGCCCCTAAAATTGCATCTACGATTGCGTGTGTGAGGACATCAGCATCTGAATGTCCCAACAATCCCAAATGATATGGAATCTCAACGCCTCCTAAAATCAATTTTCGATTTTCGACCAACCGATGAACGTCGTATCCGATTCCTACTCGCATTTTTTGCATAAATACTCGTTTGGCAAGCATAAAACGACATCAGACAGAAACGCCTACCATTGCGTCGGATCTCGGAGCAGTACTTCAGCGACTCGTAAATCCTCCGGTGTCGTTATCTTCAAATTTGCGTAACTCCCCCTGACTAACTTCACAGGAAATCCGAGTTGCTCAACAAGTGCAGCGTCATCGGGGGCTGTGAGTTGCTGTGCATTCGCTATCTGGTGTGCTTCCGCTAACAGAGATTTCCGAAAGACCTGCGGTGTCTGGACTGCCCAGAGGCGTTCGCGGACGGGCGTTTCCACAATGAAAGCGTTCGCGTCAGCGATCTTAATTGTATCTTTGACAGGGACAGCGGCGACAGCGGCACCACACTCATCAGCTGCAGCCAGACAAGCAGAAATTGTCTCGTCGGTGACAAAAGGACGCACGCCATCGTGCACGACAACAAAATCGACATCCGCAGACAGGGCGCGCAACCCATTATAGACAGACATCTGTCGAGTCTCTCCACCTGCGACAAGTTCTTGTACTTTTTTAAATGTATAGGGTTCCAAGACATCCGTTCGGCAATCCCTGAAATCGTCTTTGTTGACAACGACAAAAATTGCATCTACAACCGTATTTTCTTCAAACCGCTGAATCGTATGCGTTAAAATCGGTTTCTGTGCAAGTTTTAGGTACGGCTTTTTAACCGAATTAACCATTCGGCTGCCTTTACCAGCTGCGGGAATAAGGGCGCATATCTTGCGGTTCATCAATGTCCACTTCATCTTCTTTTATCCGTGTGAAGATCATCTGCCCAGCACTCGTACGCAACATCTGCGTTACCTCAACGTTAAGAGTTTGACCAATGTACGGTTTTCCTTCTTCAACGATTACCATAGTGCCATCGTCAAGGTAGCCGACCCCTTGGTTTGGTTCCTTGCCTTCTTTAAGAAGGAGCACTTGAATCACCTCACCGGCAATGACAACAGGTCGGACAGCATTTGAAAGTTCGTTGATATTAAGAACCCTGACGCTCTGTAATTCAGCGACTTTATTGAGATTTAGGTCGTTCGTTATGATCGTAGCCTCCAGTTTTTGCGCGAGATGTACTAATTTCGCGTCAACTTCTGGCAGATGTGGGACTTCTTCCTCAGTGATCTCGACCTCAATTGCTGGGTTGTTCTGAAGCGCACGCAGAATGTCAAAACCGCGCCGCCCCTTATTTCTACGAAGTGGTTCCGTAGAATCTGCGATATGTTGTAACTCATTGAGAACAAATCGCGGGATAACAAGTGTGCCTTCAATAAACTTTGTCTGACAGATTTCAAGAATCCTACCATCAATTATAACACTTGTGTCTAAAATTTTTAAGTTGTTTTTAACTTCTCCCGCGGATGACTCAGCATGTTGTTCAGGGACATTGGATTTGAGGAACAAGGGGAGGGACATCGTTATAGAGAGTCGATAGCCTGTCATAAGACCGACGTAACCTATGCCGAGGGCAATTATCACTTTAAGTCTATTATCAAACTGAGAAAGCAGATGTAGTATACCGAATGAAATTAACAGACCGATAGAGAGCCCTATTAAACTGGCTATAATACTGCGCATGCTGGGCACTTGTAAGCAGAGTTCTGCCCCGACAAGAAGTAGTGCTGCAATAAGTCCAATAAGTACGACCAACGGCTCACTGTAGATAATGTAACAACTTGCTGCACTAATGACAACAAAAGAGAGGCGAATACCCCAAACTTGCATTTTGTATCCTTTATTCGCTAAAGGCGAATGCAGTGTATAATGCGTAGACGAGTGAAAACGCTTTTCTGCGAATTCTTAAAAGTTATTGCGTAAATCCTATACCATTGAAGGAATTAATCAAACATCGTTCTCTTTCAAGATTGTCCGGAGTTTAGTGTTAGTTGTAGGTTTTACTGGAAATGAAGTGCTATTTGAAGAGGTTAGGATATAACAACGCGTGCTCGTCATGCCCCTAAAGCCGTTAGGCTATCATATACATCACTCACACCGACAAGTTCGATGTCCTCATCAACCTCTAAGCCTTTACGGTTGTATTCGGGAAACATTACCCGTGTGAACCCTAATTTTGCGGCTTCTCGGATGCGTCTGTCAACGTGTGTCACGGGTCGAATTTCGCCCCCGAGTCCAATTTCGCCGACCATCACAGTGCTCCGATCTATTGGCATATCGCGATGGCTTGAGCAGATCGCCATGAGTACGCCGAGGTCTATCCCGGGTTCATCAACACGTAAGCCGCCGGTAACATTAACAAAAACATCAGAATCTCCGACGTTGATACCTACGCGTTTATTAAGGACAGCGATCAGCAGTGCGATGCGTTGCCGATCTACGCCTGCCGTGGTATTGCGAGGGTTACCGTAATTGGTAGGAACAACAAGGGCCTGAACTTCCATGAGTAAAGGACGCGTCCCCTCCATG
The DNA here is from genome assembly GCA_007571355.1 of Candidatus Poribacteria bacterium. Classification (GTDB taxonomy): domain Bacteria; phylum Poribacteria; class WGA-4E; order WGA-4E; family WGA-3G; genus WGA-3G. Next base: position 8,356 of record RKRO01000214.1, read on the forward strand.
CTTGAGACAACGACAGAACCTGAGACTTGTTCTTCCCTGTTGTTCAAAAAAATCTCTGACGGGTTCATCACGTCTATAAGTCCGGTGCTCCGCATTTCAAATATCCCGATTTCATTTGTCGAACCGAATCGATTTTTAATGGCTCGGAGGATACGGTAGATGTGATGCCGTTCGCCTTCAAAGTAGAGGACGGTGTCCACCATGTGTTCTAAAACGCGTGGACCGGCGATCATTCCTTCTTTCGTTACATGTCCGACCAGAAATACAGGGATATTTCGGTTTTTCGCGCAAATCAGGAGATGCCCAGCGCATTCGCGAATCTGGGTAACACTTCCGGGGGCGGATTGAATGTTCGACAAATAGACGGATTGAATAGAATCGATGATAACAACCTTCGGTTTTTGGGTTTCAATATGCTTTTCGATCTCTTCCAAGTTATTTTCACACAAAACATAGAGGGTATCAGATGCGACGCCGAGTCGCGTCGCCCTGAGTTTTGTCTGGCTCACAGATTCCTCACCAGAAACATAGAGGACATCTCCATACTTCCGACTCAAGGCATCACTCGCTTGGAGTAGGAGTGTAGATTTGCCGATACCAGGGTCTCCCCCGATGAGGACGATCGATCCTGGCACAATACCGCCGCCGAGGACTCTGTCAAACTCTGACATCCCTGTGAGGTGGCGTTCCACCTCACTTGCTGTGATTTCCGAGATGGGTTCAGGTTCACGAGATGTCTGCCCGATACCACGATGCCTCGACGACGTAATCAGTGTTTCCACCTCTTCGGCGAAACTCTGCCAACTTTTGCAATTCGGACACCGCCCGAGCGTCTTTGGTGTTATATATCCACACTCTTGACAGACGAACTTACGTTTTTCTCGTGCCATCTTTATTGTTCCCTGTGGTGATCGTGCGTTGTTGATATTACCATTCTCTATTGAAAAAACGGAAGCCGGTTGTCCAACGCGGTTTACGGGTCAAATTTTCGGCACCGAGCAGGAGTTGTCCGTATCGGAAAAACCGTATAGCGACTTCTGTATTCAATTCTGGTTCGCTGCTTGTCAACCCGAAACCTTCAAGACTGACACCTATGCGTCGGGACCACAACCATAGGTCCACCCCAGCCCCAACTCTGGAACGCATGAATCCGGCGCGTGCCCTGAGGTAGTCTGTCACATCATGGGCATACTGAATTTCAAATCGAACGGTTTCATCGCGAACGCCGACCCCGATTCTATAATGCGCCCCCGATTGGGGCGATAGCGAAAACGCCAGTTCGTTGTAGAGTCGTTCTTCGAGGCTTAAATAGCGGAGTTCATAATCCCATCCAAGCTGTAGTGGCGATTCAAAGCGTCCAATTTGCTGCTCAGTCCGTTGTGAGAGATCCGTCACTGCATTCATAGTCTTATTAAGATTTTGCAAAGCACCTCGGACTTCTTGAAGCGGTTCGGGTGAATTAAGCAACTGCGCAAAAGTGCCTTCACCCTCAAGGAGACGACCGACTTTCGCCTCTAAGGCGTTGATTGCGTCGGTTGTTGTCCGCAAATTCGCTAAGATGGGTGTGATATTTGCTTCGCCTGTTTTAATTGCGTCGCTCCCTTGGGCAACAAGCGTGGAAACTTGATCAGCCAATGTGTTGAGGTTTGTCCGAAAACCTTGTGCGATCTGTCGAAATTCTGATGTTGTCGCGCGGGCATCGGAAAAAATAGTGTTGAGTTTCGGTGAATTTTGGTTCAGTAGTCTTAAGATTTCACGGGTGATGTCGCTCACCTGACTGCTGATCATCAGCGAATCGCCTTCCAGCTGCCCAAGAAGGTTGTTCACTTTTAGAAGGGTCTCTTGAAAGCGTTTATCGTTTTCTAAAGCGAGTTGGGTTAAAGTCTTGACGGTCTCTTCAGAATCAACACTTAATTTTTCAATAGTTTTGCCGGTGATTGCGATGACTTCTCGAATTTCTTTGATTGCCAGTTGAATTGCTTCTTGGTTTGCTTGTAAGACTTCGTTGGCAGCGGTTGTCAGTTCAATGGCTTGTGTCATCCCTGCGCTTGTCTGCTCGAGTAGTTCGAGGGCGTTAACAGGATCCTTTCCGATAATCGGTAAATCCGCAGGTTTTAGCGGCGGATTTCCGATAGGCCCATTGTCAAGAGCGATGTAAATCTCACCGACGAACCCGTTCATAGAAATTCCGGCACCACAGTCTTCTCGTAACCACTTGAATCCATTTTTGACTTTCGCTCTGATATGGACATTATTCGTGTCGGGGCGGAGTTCAATAGCCGTCACCTTACCGATAGGGACACCGGATAAGTAGACACCTGCCCCGACATAAAGCCCGTTGACAGATTGGAATTGGAACGTCAATTCATCACCCGCGGTTGCCCAGGGCCAATTTTCTGCATTTGTCAGAAGTATCGTCAATAAAATGATGGCAATTAGAACCATTAAACCGACTTTTACGGATGCTGTCCAAAAATTCATGCTACCTCCCAAGGTACGTTTTCAAAATAGGATTTTCCATTTTGAGGATTTGGTCCGGTGCTCCGAATAGGACAAACTGTTGCAAAATGGGATCGTCGATGTTAATAATCTCATCAGGTGTTCCATAAGCGAGTTGACGCCCTTCGTCGATCATCACCATTCGCGTGCCGACACTGAACGCGCTATGCATGTCGTGTGTTACAACGATGGACGTGACTTGCAGACGTTCATGTAAGTCGCTGATGAGTTGATTAATTTCTGTGCAGGTAATCGGGTCGAGTCCGGTTGTCGGTTCATCGTATAAAATAACATCTGGATTAAAAGCGAGGGCACGGGCGAGTCCGACTCGTTTTCGCATCCCGCCGCTTAATTCAGCCGGTCTCAAATTCTGAACACCTTCCAGATCGACAAGTTCGAGCTTCTCATCAACGATCTTCAGCATTTCTTGCTTGGTATAATTTGTATGCTGATCGAGCATAAAAGCCACATTTTCGGCAACACTCATGGAATCAAAGAGTGCGGCAGATTGGAATAACATACCAATTTTCCGGCGGAGAACATTCATCTTTTTCGTATTGAGTTTCGATATTTCCGTGCCCTCGAACCAAATTTCACCCGCGTCAACAGGAATCAGTCCGGCGATAAGTTTGAGTAGTACGCTTTTACCAGTACCGCTGCGTCCCATAATAACAACGGTTTCGCCGCGTGGCACCTCAAGGTCTAACCCGTCTAAAACTTTTTTTCTACCAAAACTTTTGCTGACATTTTTAACTGAAATCATAATTCTTGAATATGGAGCGTTTATCGGGCGCGATAGAAGAATCCGTTTATACCAAGCCTAAGATATTAAAGAGGATGTGGTTTAAGACAAAATCCAGAATAAGAATAGTAATGAGCGAAATAACAGCAGAACCGGTTGTAGCTGTACCCACACCTTCAGCACCGCCTGCAGCCGAGATGCTGAACCCCTTGTAACAACCGACAGATGCGATCGCCATGCCGAAAGAGGTCGCTTTGATTAAACTAATAAGCACGCTACCGACGTACAGATTCTTTTGCGCTTCTAAGAGAAAAAAGGAACCGTTGACATCAAATAGGGTAACAACGGCAGTAAAACCGCCTCCAATACCGGCAAACGTTGAGAAAATCGTCAAGGTCGGTAACATGATAGTACAGGCAAGAAAACGGGGGACGACCAAATATTTAACGGGGTTCGTTCCCATTACTTCAAGCGCATCAATCTGTTCTGTCACTTTCATTGTTGAAAGTTCTGCGGTAATTGAAGCACCAATACGTCCTGCAAGGACGAATGCCGTGATCATCGGTCCGAGTTCTTTGACGATCGAGACACAGACAAACCTTGCAACCGAGCCTTCCACGGCGTACGGTTTGAGTTGGATGTACCCCTGAACGCCTAATACCATCCCTGTGAAAAACCCTGAGACCATGACGACAGCCAAAGAGTTAACGCCGATCAGTAGTAACTGTTTAATGAGCAAGTCAAACTGAAGAGGCGGACGGAAGATTTGAATCAGTGTCTGAAAAAAGAGCGTAAAGGCTTGTCCTGTCTCGGAGAGTACATTGTGTAGCCTGACTTTGATACGATTTAATGTTGGGTGGGCTCGAGAGCCGTCATTAGATTCGTGTGTGGCGGATTGCCGATTCATTTTTTTTAATTTGGGTTATCAAACCGCATCTGTTTTTTAGTGAAATAAAGAACGACAGTTCCCGTCGGTCCGTTACGCTGTTTTTTAATCAGCAGATTCGCTTCGACCCGGTCACCTGCATCTTCATCTTCGTAATAATCTTCTCGATACAAGAAAGCGACGAGATCCGCGTCTTGTTCTATTGCGCCGGATTCACGTAAATCGGAAAGTTGTGGTTGTTTATCGGGACGACGTTCAACTTCACGGCTCAGCTGCGAGCAAGCGATGATGGGTACATCGAGTTCCCATGCAAGAATTTTCAAGGCGCGCGAGATTTCTGAGATCTCTTGCTCTCGAGAGTGGTATCTTCCTGTGCCTCTGAGAAGTTGCAGATAATCGACGATAATTAGCGCGAGTTGGCTGTGTTCGCCTTTCAGGCGGCGCCCTTCGGCGCGGAGACTCTGTACAGTAAGCCCCCGGTTATCATTAATGAGGATAGGTGCTTCAGACAGTCTGCCAGCAGCTTCTGTTAACTGACGCCAATAGTCTTCGCTGAAGTTCCCGGTTCGCAACCGTCCAAAATCGATGTGAGATTCTGCGGAGAGCATCCGCATGACGATATCTTGTGCTGGCATCTCCAAACTAAATATCGCAACCGGACGCTGCTGGTCGATGGCGATATTTTGCGCCATGTTCAGCACTAATGTTGTCTTTCCCATGCTCGGACGAGCGGCAATGATAATAAAGTTGCCAGACTGCAATCCTGATGTCATGTGATCGAAATCCATGAAACCGGTCGCAACACCGAGGAACCGATCTTGTTTGTGAAATAATTTTTCTATTGCATCAATACTGGATGTGATGATCGGATTGATGGGTTGAAACCCTCGCTGGGCATCGTTTTGCCCGAGTTCAAAAACGGCTTCCTGCGATTGATTGAGTACCTCAGCGAGTTCTATGCTCTCGTCATGTGCAAGGTCTCGAATCGTGGACCCTGCTTGAATTAATCGGCGGCGCGTTGCTTTTTCATGGAGAATATCGGCATAAAACTCGGTACTCTCTGTTTCTACAATCGGTGCTTGGAGTTCGTAAAGATAACCCGTCCCACCTGTCCGCTTAATCTGATTTGTCCGCTTGAGTTCATCAGCGACGAGGAGTGGATCGGCATTGCTAACGCGTTCATAGACATTAAGTATAGCCGTATAGATGTGCTGATGATCTGTCGTAAAAAACGCGTCGGGGGTATGCCCAAGCAGAGCAATTATCCTCGGTATAACGGACTTTTCCGTCATCATTGCGCCGAGCACTGCTTGTTCGGCTTCTTTATCAGAGAGGGAATCGATTGCTGCTGCTTGCATGATTATTCTTCACGTTCAACAACGACGCGAAGTTCGACGACGACATCTGTATGCAATTTGACCTGCACCATGAAGACACCGAGTTCACGGATCGGTTCGGCGAGTTCAAGGAAACGTCGTTCTAAGGCAAAGCCTTCAGCCCGTAGAGCCTCTGCGATGTCCATAGCGGTAACAGAGCCGAAGAGTCGATCATTTTCACCTGCCCGTCTTTTGAGTGTGCACGTAACGCCAGCGACTTGTGCTGCGATTTCATGGGCACGTTCTTTATCCTTCGCTTCTTGCTGATTGATGACTCGTTTTTGGTGGTCAAGGTAGCGGCGGTTCCGCTCTGTTGCATGCACGGCTAACTGCATCGGCAATAGATAGTTACGTGCGTATCCATCTGCGACCTGTAAAACATCCCCTGGAACGCCGAGTCCTTCAACACTTTTCTTGAGAATTATTTCCATAATTAAAACCTAAACTATCTTTGTGGGGACAACGTTGTGTGTCTGTCC
>RKRO01000172.1 GCA_007571355.1 Candidatus Poribacteria bacterium
AAGGCGTTCCCCTTCGCCCGTAGAGAGATAATATGCCTGCAGTCCATTCGGCAAATTGAAGATGATCTCGCCGCCGTCGTGCGTAAAATTGAGCGGATGCGTGAAGATATTCTGTGAACCTACGTTTCCAGCGAAATCGTAGGATTTCCAATACGCCCCGTATCGCGACTTATGCCGTTCCACAATGCGGTTGTTGACCGATACGCCAGACTCGTTAAACCCGGCACGCCAGACACGAACGCCCGGGGCATTTTTGAGATTCTCGGCAACGTCCACCTCAAGACGCGTTTCCAATGCTTTATCTGTCTCTGGCAAGTCGAGAATTTCGTGGTAGAGCGGCGGCAGTGAAGCGGTGGCAATGAACCAGTCGGCGCGGACATAAGGCAAATCGCAATCCGTCTCTTGGCATAACGTTGTATACGTTGGGGACTTCAGCTGCACGCCGTACGGATACGCCTGCTCAATCTTATACCACTTATCGCTTTTGATGTCCCATTCATAGTGCCGCAGGTCAATGTAAAAGATGGTCTCCTCACGGTCAATAGGTGTCGGCTTGATAACCTCAGCCCCCCAAGAGAGGCTGTTCACCAATTTGGACAAAGCGTTCCGATAGGCGCGGAGGTTGTCCTCGCTTGCACCGGCGTTGTAGAGATGGGTAAGCGTAAAATAACGTGCAAACTTTCTATCAAATGCGGGTAGCGCGGTGAGATGGTTGCGTATCGTTGTGAGCATCGCCTCAGTGGTGATGAAGGTGCGTTTGGGTTTCGGGAGTGCTTCCCAATCCGGTGCCCCTGCTTCAATCCACTGTCGAATCGTAGCGATTGCCTCAGAGTCCAGCGGTTCTTGTCCCAAGGGCATTTGTGAACCCGTGTCCGTATCACCGAGCAAGCGCAGGTAGAGTTCGGAGGCATCCGGTTGCCTCGGAATAACCGCGCGGTCTTCGATTAAATTTGTGTGTTTGATGAGAAGAGCGTCAGTATACGAGCCAAACTCGCCATGGCAGTCAAGGCAGTGTTGTTCAAAGATAGTGAATGCCTGTTGGGCAAGTGGCTGTTGTGCAGACACAACCTGCTGGCTCAAGGTTAACAGCAGGACACAAGTGATTATGTAAAAGGTTTTCATATCTCCTCCAATTAATGCCACCCAACCGATTGCAAGTACAAACGCCAGAGGCTATCTCCCCACAAGAGAACAACCACGGCAGCACCTGCAAGAAAAGGCCCGTATGGAATAGGACTCTCACGACTTTTCACACCGGAAACGATGAGGATTGTACCGACAATTGCCCCACTGAGGGCAGAAAATCCTATCACCATCGCCAATTCGGGCCACGCACCGAGGAACAGTCCGATGAGTGCCATCAACTTGATGTCCCCGCCCCCCATCGCTTTCCTACGCAAGATCGCGCTTCCGATAACGGCAACCAGCCACAACGCCAACCCCCCAGCAAGCGCACCGATAAGCCTAACGAGCAGATACCAGACATCGCTATCACGATAAGCGATCCCACAGACAACCACCACACCGAGAATCAGTCCGGTGACAATGAGAACATTTGGAATAATGTAGTGTTGTGCATCAATTACAAAAATTGGCACTAACACTGCAACGAAAACGAGCGCGAGCAGAAGTTCGAGGGTTAATCCAAAACGATAGTACATCCCAAGGCACAAACCCGCTGTCGCCAATTCAACGAATGGGTAAAGTATAGAAATCGATGCCCTGCAATGCCGACACTTTCCACGTAAGAGCAAATAACTTATCACCGGGATGTTGTCATAAGGACGTATTGTTTCGTTGCATGCGGGACAAAAAGAGCGGCGCGGCGAATGAATCGACATGTCTGGCCGCGGAATGCGATAGATACAGACATTAAGAAAACTACCGATTGCGAAACCGAAAAGGCAGATGAGTACCGGTATCCAGATATCAAGCACAGCGGTTACCACCAATATTTCTCGCCGAGTTGTGGGTCAACGTGATAGACTCGGCTGATCTCCGCAACGCCGCCAATTCGGTATTTTGCGGGGACGCGCCGGTGATCCTCCGCGATCCCAACTTTATACCTGTCTTGAAGAAAGACATAAGTGCCCCCCCACGGTGTTTCAGGAATAGATATAAGATAATTCCCGCGCCACCCTTCGACACCGGGGTCCGTCACAAGTGCGTCCAGACGCGTCGGATAACTGCCGGTATGCCTATGGTATTTCTTGATAGCAACGGCAATCGTTTCCACATCGACATCCGCTGTCCCGACCTTACGATACTCCAACCACGGTGGCAAGGCGAGCGCGCCAATCCCAACCGTCAACACAACGAGAATAAGCAGTTGAAGGCGAGTCATGCCGCTGTTTTTGATGATGTTCTTGCTTAGCATTGTGCGTCCATTCCATCGGGGTTAGAAACCCCTCCTACCCTAAGTTTACTCCTCGGAATCCGGACGGGAAATACCGTACTTGTTCATTTTTTTGTACAGGTTGCTCCGCTCAACCGCTAACGCCTCCGCGGTGCGCCGGATGTTCCAGTTAAATTCTTCCAAAGCCGCCAGAATGCACTGCGCTTCGGCGGTATCCATCATCTGACTTAAGGCTGTACCTGGGTTGTAGAGTGCTACACTTGGCAGCGACTGTAAGGCACCGGGATCCAAGGCATCATCTGTGAGCTGAGAGGACGCGGATAATTGCGGTATTAAGGACAGTGCCTCTGCAACATCGGGTGCCATGACAACATCTCTGTTCACCATAATAAGAAGACGTTCAACGATGTTCTTTAATTCTCGGATGTTCCCGGGCCAATGGTAACTTTGAAACACGGCATAAGCCCCGGGATCAATCGCCTTCGGCGTAGACCCCATATCGAGCTGCAGGCGTTCGGCGAAGTACTGGACTAACAACGGAATATCCGCTGTGCGCTCCCGAAGCGGTGGCACCTCAATAGGCACAACATTCAGGCGATAGAAAAGATCCCGTCGGAACTGGCCGTTCTCAATCTCTTCCGCCAGGTTTTTGTTCGTTGCAGCGATAATCCGTACATCTACCGTCCGAATTTGATTGCCGCCGAGACGTTCGACTTCACCTGTCTCAATAACGCGAAGGACCTTTGCTTGCGCTTTTAAACTCATATCGCCAATCTCGTCAAGAAAAAGCGTTCCACCGTCTGCAAGTTCAAAACGTCCCTGCCTACGGGAATCTGCACCTGTAAACGCGCCGCGCTCATGTCCGAAGAGTTCACTCTCAATAAGTTCATCGGGCAATGCAGCACAGTTGAGCGGGATAAAGGTTTTCGCGGCACGGCTGCTCTTTTGATGGATAGCGTTAGCAACCAGCTGCTTACCAGCACCGTTCTCGCCAGAGATCAAGACTCCGAGTTTACTGCCCGCGACCCGCTCAATTTGTGAACGGAGGTGTGAAATAGCAACACTCTCACCTACCATCTCATCAGTGGGCGTAATTTGAGATTTCAGAATCTCATTTTCTTGCGATAGACGCGATATCTCCAAAAACGGCTGGACACTGGATAAAATTTTATCTATGCCAATAGGTTTCGTGATGTACCGTTTCGCACCGAGTTCCATTGTCTTAACAGCAATTTCAATATCCTGCTGTGCAGACATCATCACGACGTTTAATTCAGGATAGCGTTCCCGGAGTTTGACGAGCGTCTGGACACCATCCATGCCGTTTTCCATACGGATATCCAACAAAACCAGATCAACATCGGCTTTCATTGCCTGTTTCAATGCGTCTTCACCACTCGCCGCCGTAAGTGCTTGATACCCGCGCATCTTGAGCCCTTGGGACAACATCTTGAGCGTATTTTTTTCGTCGTCTACAATCAGAATAGTTTCCATTATCTTTGTCCTAATGCATTGTGTTTAAAGTTCATTCTTGCGTGTCTCCTGCCCGTTTTTCTGTCTCCAGTTTAGGTTTTAAACCTGTAAGAGGGGTCGATTCTTCCGGTTCTGGCGTTAATGCTTCGGAACGTTCAGAGGGGTCGTCTGAGAAACGGATACGGACGGTTGTACCTACGCCCTCGGTACTTTGAAAATCAAGCTCGGCACCATGTTCGGCAACAATTTGTCGGACAATGGGTATGCCAAGCCCGCGCCCATCTGTTTCGGACTTCGTTGTGAAATACGGCACAAAAAGATTCTCCATCGTTTCATCGGACATACCGTGCCCTGTATCGTGGATTTCCAATAAAACAGCACCGGGCATGCCCGCGTTTATCGTCCCATCATCTCCACTGTTTTCATTGTTCTGTTGTGAACTTGGCATGAAATAAGTTTTGACTTTAAGCGTCCCGCCATCAGGCATCGCTTCAATGGCGTTTTTCAGGAGGTTACCGAGTACCTGCGCGATCTGTTTTGGGTCAAGCAGCAGTTGTGGAAGTTGTTCCAACTCAGTTTCGACCTGAATCTTAGAAATATTTTCAAGCCAAAATTCGCCGGTGGCATTCGAGCGTGTCAAGTTCTCGTGTCCCGAAATCAGTGCTGTCTCCCCGTTTTCCTGATCGAGGGGCGGTGCCTGCCCACCGGTGTATAACGTCAGAATATATTTCACGATATCATTTAACTGGCTGAGTGTTTTCTCTGGTTTCGGCATCCGTGCAAATTGATGAAACTCATCTATTAACTTTCCGATCCGATCAACTTCCTCAATGACGGTGTCCGTACAGTCCGTAAATATCTGCTCGAAAACCTCAGGTTTAGATTTTGCCTGCTGTAAATTCTCAACAGAGAGTCGGATCGGGAAAAGCGGATTTTTGATTTCATGTGCCACCTGCCGTGCAACATCTCGCCATGTTGCTGCGCGTTCTGCCGCCATATGCTCCTCTAAACTCCGTTTCAGGTCTCGCGCCATCCGGTTGAACCCATCGGCAAGCTGCCCTATCTCATTGCGCGATGGGATGACAACACGATGATCAAGATTGCCAGCAGCGATATGGCTAACCCCTTCGCGCAGTGTCGCAAGCGGACGGGTGATGCGACGGCTGATGATGTAACTGATGAGGTAAACCAATACGAGTCCAACGACACCACTTAAAAGCAGTGTAAGCGTAAGCCGCCGCTGCCATTTCATGTGGCGCGCATGCGAGTATGCGACGATTAAGGCAACAGGCGGTGTCTGACGTGTCGTCGCGAAGGCTGAACTAAAAGGGGTTATTCGAGTCGTGGTAAAAGTGCTGCCCTCGCTTTCTTCTGATTCCGCTAACGTAACCTTTTGTTGGAGTTGCGAACCTGCAAATAATTGGGACCGATTGTTAAGGGGGACGTGTCGGGCGGCATTATTTAATGGCAGCCAATTTTCTGAGTCTATCACCTCCAATTCAGTGCTGAGGCCTGCTGCCTCCGATGTTTGCGGCTTTCCGACAAGAAAAATCGGGTGATCGTCTGACTGAATACTCGTTTGGGTTGTCTCCAGCCATGTTTGCAAGCGATACCCCGCTGTCAGGAAACCCCATTCGCCGGATTCCGTCGCTTGAACCACAAACTGCAGTCCGAGATCACTCTGCTGCGGAATATATCTGAGTTGGCTGTGTCCACCCTCGTTGTCCACCCGATTATATGCGCGTAGATTTCTTCCAGTTTTTAGGTTCGGGTATAGCAATTTGCCGTCTGCGGTGCCATATTCAAAGAGGTCAAAATCTGGTGTGGGTATATAGGCAAATGGAGATTTTCCTTCTATGGCGCGCAGCAATCTCTCATCAACGGCTATGGCGTGAACATCCTTCTCGACTTTGTTGAGGAAAGCTTGGTAATTGTTTGAAATTTGCGCGCGAAGCGTCTCAACATAGGCATCAATTTCCCTTTTAAATGCCAGCCGCATCAGGAAACTGGTACTTCCAAAGACAACACCAAACATGACGAGGAAAATGAAACCATAAGCGATAAATATCTTATCATGAAACTGTAGAGTAGAGAGCTTATTCCTCATGTCTTGACCGTCTACTTGCTATTTGCAGTTGATGGCAAGGCAAACTTCCGGAAATTCCGTTTATAACCTTCAACACTATCTTGGAGATATGTTAACTCATTTCTACCATTGATGTCAAGATGTAAATCTTGAAGTTTACCTTTCACTGCGATAGTATCCATTAAAAGACGCATCAATTGACAGACAGACTGGATATCCCGTTTCGGAAGGGTTAATGTTGCATGGGAGACACTTTTCTTGCTGAAATCCAAAGCGGTGCCGCGGTAAGAAGCAGTCTGCAAGTGCGTCATGGATAACCCTTCAAAATCCGTTAACTTTCTGTCCATTTGAGTGTCTCTCGGTAGCACTAAATCAGTGCCAAGTTCCTTCCAGTGGATAAATAGGACAACTTTATCTCTCGGCCCGGCGATGATACCGTTGAGAATTGAGTGATTACTCGTGGGGCCCTTGGCATTTATGACGTTAGGACCCGCCCCGCGTTCTTGAATAGATTCCGTACAAAGCTGAACAAACCACTCACCGAGGCAGCCGTTATCGGCATAGTTATAAAAAACAATAGAGCCTTTGCCGTCAACTTCTTCAGCGAGATGAATCCACCGAGCGAGGTGATAGGCGACATTATCTTGATGTTCACAAGGCAGGAAAAAATCCTCGTGTGCTTGTTTCACACCTGCCAACGCGGCACGGATGCGGGTTTCTGGGGTTTCGCCTTTTCCCGCTGTCATCGCGAGAAAGAACAGCCCCACGGGCGAGAAGGCTGAGAACCGTCCGCCGACACCTTCGGGTACAGGAAGTAGTGTGCCGCCGTAAAAAGGGGATTGTACATGCATTCGGAACAGGACACTGTCAGCGGTCAGCCCGGTCGTCGCGAGTACCTGCTGCTGCCAGTTTACATCGCCAAGCACTTCACGGATAATCATCAATGTCGCCATCGTCTCGGTTGTTGTGCCAGATTTACTGATAACGTTGAAGAGTGTTTTCTGGAGGAGAGCTCGCGTTTTGAGCATCTCAATTAGACCGACGAGTTTGCGTGGATCGAAGGTATCACCTGTAAAATAGACCTCTGGCGCACCGCCGCGTTCTTCAGGCGATAGCAAGTTATGGTAGGGATGATTGAAAGAATCGTGAAAGACACGCGCACTTAGATCAGACCCACCTATACCGATGACAACCAGTGCAGAAAAATCTTCGCGGGCACGCGTGGCTAACGTCGTGACTTTGGCAATATCTTCGTCTTGGAGATGACTGCGGGTCCAGGCACGAAGTCCACATGCCAAGTCGGCAAGCGATGCTGATGCCTCTTCCTGAAATAGTGCGTGAATCTTCTGCAAAGCGGCATCAACCTTCTGTTGTGCTGCCTGTGGAAATAAATTTGACTCGCTATCGTCAACCGAAAAATGAAGTTTTCTGTCCAACAAAATCTCCCCTTTCTTAAATTCTTCCATATTTGTCCGATAGGCGGACGATATCTTCTTCATCAAAGTGCCCAAACGAGATTTCGAGTACCCGATAGTCTTTCGCTTCACCGATGAGTTGATGTTTCGCACCTTGTGGAATAAACACAGGCTCCATCGGTTCCGGGCGTTGAATAGTGCCATCAAGCTTCAAGCAGGCACCCTCATCAAGCGGGATCCATAACTCGCTTCGGTGGTGGTGATACTGATAACTCACCTGCTCGCCTGCCCGAATTTCTAATATTTTGACAGTGACCTGTTGATTCAACACATACTGTATAAAGCGACCCCACGGCTTTTCAGTCGTTGTTATCTCTTGAAGTTCCTTTAGAAATAATTGCATGGTTGATTCCCCGAGCAGTGGCGAGCATTTATCAAAAAATGCTAACAAAAATACGGAAAATAGTGTATCATATAGGTAGCATCGCAGTCAACCGAAAATCCGAATCACAACTTCTAACCTTCGAGGGACTCCCATTGCTAAAAGATACAATTTCAATACTTATTCAAAATAGCATCTCGGAAAAGGTGTTTCCCGGAACCGTTGCCTACATTTTCACAGGCGAAAAAGTGCTTTACCACGAAGCGTTCGGGTTTCGATGTATAAAACCGAAACAGCTTCCGATGCTTCGGACAACACTGTTTGATTTAGCATCGCTGACAAAGCCTATTGTCGTTGGAACACTCTGCATGCAACTCGCTGAAAGCGGCGAACTTTCACTGAATGTACCCGTGCAGGAATATTTGCCAGAATTTCGACAGAAAGGCGTAACGCCCACACATCTGCTGACACATACCTCTGGACTCCCGGCATGGAGACCGCTTTATCTACGGGCAGGATCGCGTGAACACGTCGTCCCTTACCTTGGAGAGATCGCTTTGGAATCTCAGCCCGGAGAGAAGGCTGTGTATAGTTGCTTAGGGTATATTGTACTCGGCATTATGCTTGAAAAGGTAACGAAACAACCGCTCAATAAATTGGCACAGGATCGGATATTCGCACCGCTTGGTATGGAGCAGACACAGTTCAACCCGCCGCACGCGTGGCATCAAAACTGTGCGGCTACTGAGGATTCTAATAGTTTTGAACGCCGGATGGTCAACTATGAACGCTACGACTGGCGAGAAGGCGTAATTATTGGACAGGTCCACGATGAAAATGCACATTTTCTCGGCGGTGTTTCCGGCAATGCAGGACTCTTTTCTACATCGACTGATCTCGGAAAGTTTTGCAGGACGTTAATGGACAACAGCGGTACGCTATTCTGTCCGGAGAGCCTCAGCACGATGCGTCAAGTCGCCGCAGCAGCGGGGGAACGCCGCTGTATCGGTTGGGCGGTGACAGATGATGACTGTCTTTATCATACAGGGTTCACAGGGACTTCAATACGGATCTGTTTAAAAAGAAAACTCGCGGCTATTCTGCTGACAAATCGGGTACATCCGGATGCCGATCGACGCGGTATTATTGAATTTCGAAAGATGTTCCACAGTTTGATAGACACTTAAAAACAATATTCAAGCATTCAATTTCCGGACCTGCGTCCAACACACAAATCTTCATGATGGCTTCCACAGCAAAACCTCATAAAATTGAATTAGGACTGAGTATCTTGCTCAGAGAGAAAAGCGATTGGATTCGAGGAAAATCAATCGGGCTTATTACAAACCATACGGGGGTAGATGCTGCTCTCCAGAGCAACTATCGACTTTTTGCTGAAGCACCCGCGTGTCAACTCGCTGCGATTTTTGCGCCAGAGCACGGACTCTGGGGGGCAGTCCAAGACGGTGTTACTATCAATAGTGTTGAAACACCTGATGAAAATCCAGTGAACGTCCCGGTTTTTAGCCTATATGGACAGGCGATGCGTCCGACAGCGAATCAACTTGAAGGCATAGACCTGCTTATCTACGACATGCAAGATGTCGGTGCACGTTATTATACCTACATTTCGACCTTACGACATGCAATGGAAGCCGCCAGCGACTGCGGCGTTGCGTTCATTGTTACTGACCGACCGAATCCTATTACATGTGCTACTGTAGAGGGACCCGTGTTAGAAAGCGGCTCTGAATCTTTCGTAGGCATACACACAGTCCCTGCCCGCTACGGGTTGACAATCGGCGAATTGGCGATGTTGTTGAAAGCGGAACGCGTGCCATCCTGTCAACTAAAAGTGGTATGGATGCACGGATATAAACGCGACATGTGGTACGATGACACCGGTTTGTCGTGGGTGCCACCATCACCCAATATGCCGACACTCACAACGGCGGTACTTTACCCGGGTTTGTGCCTATTTGAAGGTACAAACATGAGCGAGGGACGCGGAACGACAAAGCCGTTTGAATACATTGGGGCCCCTTGGTGTAACGGCGAACAGTGGGCAGCACAACTGAATAATCATCAACTGCTGGGGGTCCAATTCCGCCCCGTCGTTTTTACACCCGCGCCAGCGACTGAAACCACAAAACACGCAAAACAGACATGCGGCGGCGTTGCAATCCATATCACCGACAGAACGCAATTTCGCCCCATAGAGACAACCCTCCAGATGTTATCCACTTTAACCACCGAGTATAAAGACCATTTTGAATTTTTACCCGCCCATTTTGACAGGTTAGCAGGAAACACCTGGCTCCGAGAGGCTTTATCAAATGGAACATCGGTGGATGCACTTCAGGCGCGGTGGGTACAGGAACTCCAGACGTGGCAGGACAAAACAACACAATATCACGCCTACGCTTAGAGAATAAAAATGAAAACGTTTATTGAATTGCTTAATAAAGATAAAAAATGTGTTATCGGGTTAATGTCCGGTACCTCTGTCGACGGTATTGATGCTGCTATCGTTGAAATTACCGGACATAACTTGGAAACTGAAGTAGACCTCATCGCTTTTGAAACCTTTCCGTTTCCATTGGGTGTGCCACAACGGATCCTTGCGCTCTGCCATCTCGATACCGGTCGCGTTGACGACATCTGTGAGATGAATTTTTATATCGGACACCTCTTCGCGGAAGCGGTGAAACATATTTTGAAAAAAAGTGGAATGCACGCCAGCGATATTGACCTCATCGGATCCCATGGACAAACGATTCACCACCTCCCCAAAGACGCGAATACCTCGCGCTATCCGTCAACATTGCAGGTGGGCGAACCAGCAGTCATCGCACACGAAACAGGGATTCCCACAATAGCGGATTTCCGTGTTGCCGATATGGCAGCAGGTGGACACGGCGCGCCATTGGTGTCATACCCGGATTATCTGCTGTTCCGCAACCGTACGAAAACAGTCGGACTCTTGAATATCGGAGGGATTGCGAATCTCACAGTGCTCCCTGCAAACGGAACATTTGATTCCGTTTCTGCGGCAGATACGGGGCCCGGTAACATGTGCATCGATGCTGTCGTCACAGAAATTACACATGGCTCAGAACATTACGATAAAGCAGGTAAACGCGCCGCACAAGGCACGCCATGCCAATCGCTTATTGACGAATGGTTAAAACACCCGTTTTTCCACCAGTCTCCGCCGAAAACCACTGGACGCGAGATGTTTGGGCACACTTATGCGATGGAATGTCTGGCAGCGTGCCGTAAGTACCAACTTTCAGATAACGACTGCATCGCGACACTGACCGAGTTGACAGTCCAAACGATTACCGACTACATCGCGGAATTTGTGACTGAACAGAACCCGATAGACGTGCTTTATGTAAGCGGCGGTGGTGTCCACAACCAAACAATTATGCGACGACTTGGTGAACGCTTGGGGGATACATCGGTCGAACCTGTGGACAACTCTGGTATCTCAGCGGATGCGAAGGAGGCAATCGCGTTCGCGATTTTGGCGAATGAGACACTCCACGGAAACACTGGGAATCTGCCTTCAGCGACGGGGGCATCAGTTCGGAAAATTTTGGGAAAGTTCGTTTGCCCCTGATTTATAGCAACATCCGAAAATAAATGCACACTTGGACAAGGATACCCCCCTCGAGGAAACACCCGCCCCGCAAGCAGGGGGGAAGATGTGTTTCAATCCTTACGGGCTTTACTATAGCAAGTTTCATGCCAATTCCATGAGTATACGAAAGATAGAACCCTCTACAGAATATACTCCGCATTCAGTCATGGATAGGCTGCTTGAGGCTGCCCCAGAGTGTTGTCTGTGTGTTCACCGCTGGAGACACGGAGAGAAAAGACGCAGGCACCCAAGCAGGATAATGATCTCTTGCCGGATGTTCTGTTAGTTGACGCGTTTCGGCACCGTCAGGACTAACCAGATGGATGTTTGAATCTCGATTTAGGTTGCCCCACGGATTTACAAGTTCTAACTCATAGGCGATCCACTGCCCTTCCGGAGACCACGCAGGGCTGTAACTCCATGTCTTTGCCGGAGTCAACCGCTGGAGGTCCTGACCTTCTGTATTCATGATGTGAATGCCCGACGATGCAAGATTTACATAGGCAATCTTTTTTCCATCGGGTGACCAACTTGGAACACTTCCCCAACGCCCCTCGTTCATAATTCGTTTTACGCCTCTCCCATTTGCCTGCATCACATAGATGCCGCTGCCATCTCTTCTTTCGGCAGAATAGAAAACAATCTGCTGCCCACCCGGAGACCACGCTGGCACCCTGTTATATCCAGCGTTTGTGAGCTGCTTTAGGTTTTTGCCGTTGACATCGATTTTGTAAATGTTAGTAGGGTGACCTGAGTGCCAGTGAGCAAAAGCGATCCACTGTCCATCCGGCGACCAATCCGGATCACGCTCAGCCTCCGATTTCAGATGGTTCGTTAGGGGGCGGAGTTCATTATTATGCCTATTCATCAGATAAATTCTGTTCGTGCCACTCCGATCAGAAACAAAAGCCATCCACTGTCCATCGGGTGAGAAGGCTGGCTGACTATCACGCGCGGGATGGTTTGTTAGGTTCTGAAGATTTTTCCCATTTGTATCCATGATGTAGATTTCAGCGTTTCCATCTCTATCAGAAGTGAAGGCAATATGTGTCGCATCAGACGCGGATACACAAAAGGGGAATGCCAGCAGGAAACAAGCGAACCCCGCTGTGAAGGTCATAAGTTTACGTTTCATTTTTATAGGCTCCTTGCGTGAAAACTATTCACTAAGAAATGGTCTTATTCGTAGGTTTCGAAAGAACGATGCCAACACGAAACGCCTGTTTTGGCGTGAATTCTCGACAGTCAACACAAAATTGCATCAAAAACTGAACACGCTTGTCCAGAATCTGAACGATTTTTTGATTTCCCTGTTGTGTGCGACCCATATCATATCATTTAGAGGGATTCTCTTGCATCAACGATTCATCGCAATGCCCCTGCATTAGGTGTACTAAGAAGCATGCCTGCCAACGATGTTGCACCGATGAAGGCGGCAGCAGCAAACGCGCTCCTGCTCCCCACTTTACCTTCTTCACCTATAATAAAGTGAAAAACTTTACGGTTCACTTGCGTGTGTAAATGACTTCGCATATCAATCTTACCTCCTTTCTCTTTCGATTTTCCGCCTATCCCTGAACGGATAGGCAGGTAGCCTTGTCTTCCAACTTAACACAAGTTGGAAACCCATGACCTTGTAACAATAAGCACTGCAGATTTCGATATTCCAATTTCAATCTGCAACGCACTTACGTCGTCCTTTGTAGATTCAATCTTTCTGTATCCAATAAACCTCATTTAGTCGCCGACAGACTGCTTGAGTCTACCCCACAAGGTCGTTTGTGTCTCCGCAGTCGGAGACACAGGAAAAGAACCTGTCGGCACCCACGTCGGATCCATATCTATCGCCGGATGGCGTGTCAATCGGCGTCGATGATCTATGGCACCATTGACATCTATCAAATAGATGTCATAAGTTTGCCGCCACCAGGACATGAAAGCAATCGTATGTCCATCAGGGGCCCAGGCTGGCAACCCATCACTCTCCAGATGGCGAGTTATCCGTCTGAGATCACTTCCGTCAACATTTAGGGTATAGATGTCATAATTTCCGCCTAAAACGACACCAAAGGCAATCCGTTTCCCATCTGGAGACCAAGCAGGTGTCCATCCCGGTTCGGGTTGATTTTTGAGCCTGATTGGATCTCCACCATCCGCATCCATGATATAGATGCCAGCGGGGTCTCTGAAAGAACGAAAAGCGATGAGTTGACCATCAGGTGACCAAACCGGGGCGTTGTCCTTCTCATCCCCGTGTGTCAACTGGTGGAGATTCGCACCATTGGGTTCTATTTTGTAGATGTCCAACGTCCCTGCTCTATCAGAAGTAAACGCAATCCATCGCCCATCAGGAGACCATGCAGGACTATGGTCACGTGCAGGATGGTTCGTCAACCGGCGGGATACCTTTGTTCTAAGGTTCATCACATAGATGTCCTCGCCGTCCCGAGAGGAACCATAAGCCATCCACTGTCCATCCGGCGAAAACGTAGGAGAAGTCTCATGGGCTAAGTGGTCTGTTAGCTGCTGGAGATTTTTGCTGTTTATATCCATGATGTAGATGTCATAATTTCCATTCCGCCTAGAACTAAAGGCGATATACGGAACATCAGACGCGTAAACACGAAGGTTCACAGCTAGCAAACACTGTGTGAAGAGGAGCGTTATCCCCAATACAATGATATAAAAAGTTTTCCCTTTCATTTTTTATACCTTTCCTGTCATTCAGATTCTTTAGTTAAGGATGCCGGAGGAAAATCTCCGACTGCTCATAACTGTGGATAGCAAGTTTCGTGCCAATTCCATGAATATATGAAGGATAGAACTCTCTACAGAATAGTTATAAAACTCTGCACAAAATTGGGCATACCTTAGTTCCAGATTGCACAAAATTGGGCAGCATTAACACACTGATAGGAATTGTGGCGAATGTCTATCCGCTGACTCCCTTATCAAAATACCAAATCAACGT
>RKRO01000157.1 GCA_007571355.1 Candidatus Poribacteria bacterium
ATGGGATACATTGAAGCAATCGAGAGTGCAGAAGCTAGTGGATCAATGGGTGAACGGGTGTGGTAAGAATCATTCTATCTATACTGGACAAACGGTTTCTAACATAAAGAAAGCGATAACGATTCTCGCCTTAGAGACATACCGTGTTCCAGAAATCAAGGAGATTTTGAAATCCTTAGTCGCGGAACAAGCCCTACCTTTGACTATTGTTGACCAGGGTTTTAGGTTGAAAGTGTTGTCAGATGAAGCCGTGGCTTATCAGTGTGACGATATGGTAAAACTGGAAGGAATGCTAAAAAAAGAGGGGTTAGATGTTTCACTGCTTCATAACGGTTTTGGGCTGTGGTATGGAGAAAGCAATGCTGAAATTCCGTTTCCACAGTTTGAAACGTTGGCGAATCGCCTCGCAGCTGCTTTAGAAGGACACGGATTGCAGGTGAAACTACTTCATAGAGGTTTTGAACTTCACAAAAACGAAGCAGATGAAGTAGATATTGCAGAGGCGAAAGAACTCACCTATCGTTTGGAGATTATGGTAGGGATCCGCTATGTCCAAGGTGATTATCGCTATGCAAAGAATGTCGAAAATCCAGAAATTCATTGGGAAGCTGCTTCTGTGGATACTGCTCTACCGATACTCTGAAACAAGACGAACCCGAGTGGCAAACTGCCAACGTCTGAGATTCAGTGTTAGGCAGCTTACCCCGTAAAACACAAAAAGGAGAAAAAATGACGTACGTAATTTGTGAACCCTGCATCGACGTGAAAGACAGTGCTTGCGTTGACGTTTGCCCGGTGGATTGTATTCACCCGCACCCGACTGACGTACCCGATGAATTTGAGGAGGTTAACCAACTCTACATTGATCCGGAGGAGTGCATCGATTGTGCTGTCTGTGAACCGGAATGTCCGGTTGAGGCTATCTTTATAGAAGACGAGGTTCCGGAAGAGTGGGAGCACTTCATAGACATCAACGCAGAATATTTTCAATAGATAGCAACGGGTTGGCACGCGAATACCGACATTTGGTATTGGTGTGCCAGTTCTATTTATCCGCTGCGTCAGAAAAGCGGTGCTGATGTTTTTCCCATCACACGCGGGAGCCAGAGACTCAGGTCTGGAATGTAGGTCACTAACACAAGCGCGACTAACAACAGCGCGATAAATAGCAGCACCGAACGGTAAAGCATCACAACAGACCGGTCAAATTTCATACTGGAGATAAACAGGTTCATCCCAATCGGCGGTGTCAAATATCCGATCTCAAGGTTCGTCAGGACGATGATACCGAGATGCGCTTTGTCAATCCCAAACTGTTCTGCGATAGGCAGGAGCAACGGCACCACAATAATTATCGCTGAAAAAATGTCCATCAGACACCCGACGATGAGTAAGAAGATATTGAGCCCGATGAGCGTAATAATCCGGCTTTCCGTTGTTGACTGAATCCAATCGAGAACCTTTGTCGGTACATCGAGTGTGATAAGGTAATTGGTCAACCCTAAGGCGATACCAAGGATAATAAGGATTGCACCGACAAGGACGGTACTCTCTTTAACGATACGTGGCAACACCTTCAACGAAATCGATCGGTGGATGACAATCTCTACAACACAGGCATAGATGACCGTTAGTGCTGCGGCTTCATCGAGCGTAACGATACCGGATAGATAACCGCCGAGCACCACAAACGGCAGCAGTATTTCCCACTTCGCATCCCAGAGCGTTTCCAGAAAAACCTTCCCATCAAAGGGTGTCGTCTCTGTCTTTTTGAAGAAACTCCATCCACAGCAGTAGATGCCCAGAACACCAAGAATAAGCAGACCGGGGATAATACCGGCGAGGAACATCGTATCGATGCGAACCTGCGCGACAATCGCATAGAGGATCAACGGAACACTCGGTGGGAACAGCAGTCCGATGCTTCCAGAAGCCGTTATCAATCCGAGTGAAAACTTCTCATTATAAGTTTGCCGCAGTATCGGATAGACCAGTCCACCAAGGGCGACAATCGTTACGCCGGACGCGCCTGTGAAAGTGGTAAAGAACGCACAGGTAACGAGTACGACCACGGCGATACCGCCGGGTAGCCAACCGACACTTGCCCGCGCGAACGCAACTAAACGCTGCGGTGCTTTTCCTTCAGCGATGATGTATCCAGCAAATGTGAATAGCGGGATAATTAGAATTGTCGAATTCCGGGTGAGACGGTTGAAGTCGATGAGGATCGTTGCAATAGGTTCACCTGCTGCCGCGTATCCGATAATCGAGGCACCGCCAAGTAAGACGAAAAGCGCGCCACCGAAAAGGGCAAAACCAACCAATCCGATACCAATAAGTAATCCCATCAGTCTGCCTCTCCTTCCACGGTGTCCAGTGTGTCTCTACTCGCTGTTAGGTTGATGCCAATCTGTAGCACGATATGGATACCGATGAGGACAAAACCGTAAGGAATGATCGTCTTTGCCCACCACAACGGGACGTTTCCGATTAGGACAGCCTCGCTTGATTGTTCATCACCAAGAAAAAGAAAGCCGTAATACGCTAAAATCGAGACGACGACGAGAGCGATGCAATCAATAACAAGGTTCGTCCAGCGTGTGTACTGACTCGGCAGAATCCGACTGAGTACATCAATGCTAATATGCCGACGTTCACAGGTCGCAAGCGCGGCACCGAAAAAGCAGAGCCAGAGCGTCAGGTGCTGAAGCATTATATCGCTCCACAACAGGCTTGCGTTGAACACGTATCGCATGACAATCTTGAGTATTGCAAGCCCGATCATCATCGCGATAATGAAGCATAAGAAACCGGTTTCGATTTTACCGAGGGAAGCATTAACGTTTTGCAGGAGAGTGTTCCGGGTGGGACCATCTTTTTCTATCTGCATCTATTGCTCCGTTGCTAATACCTGAATTCCAGCGGAGGGTAGGACGGCGACCTTCGCGTGTGCGGGTAGTTTTTCAGTAAACAAACTGATCAGTTGTTCAAGGTCCCGAAAAAGACATGCCCCTGGATGTTTCTTGTAAAAATCGTCCACTAAAAAGTGTTCTGACCAGACGTGGAGTTGATCTTGTGAGCCGAGTTGCGGTGGCGGGAGCTCAGATTGCGTTCTCTCTGCTCTCTGTTGCATGAAACGGTTATAATCGATCTCGTCGAACAGTCCGTGGTAGCAGATACCGTCGCTCGCGGGGTTGAGTGCCATCTTATATGCCTTCTCAAAATGGCGCGTTGCCCACAACGCCTTACCTGTCTGGATCGGGTCGCTGTCAAGTGGATAACAATTAAGCACAACGAGATCGGTCTCTTTTCGGCTTGCCTCTGGTATCTCTGTGCCGTAAGTCTCTAAAGCGAAGTGTGCGCCTTCACGATGCGCTTGTATAAAATCACCGACGAACAGCCCACAGATTTCACGACGGCTATTGAGAACAGTATTGATAATTACATTAAGTTTGAGGACGCGCGCAACCGCTTCAGCGAAATCTCGATGATCGGGTTCGTTCCCCTTCTTTTCAATGACGGCATGCCCGCGGCTGGGTGAGAAAGTGTGGAAATAGAACATCGTCGCGAAACCCGCGATGCCTGGGACGACCAATTTTGCACCGCCGCCGAAACCGACGGCACCGTGTGGATAGATACCCCCGAGACAGACCTTAAAATCAGCATCGGCAACGACACGGTTGAGGTAGATCGGCATCCCGTTATCGAGGCTGCCCAATGCGCGTAAATCACCGCTCATAAAGTCGTGACTCGTCGCTTGATATGCAGCGGCGACATCTGCGCCAATTTTCTTGGCGACCTCTTCATCAGTGAGCGGTCGGTGTGAACCACCGCCGACAACAAATCGGATCTCGGATTTTGGGACCCCTGCAGATGCCAACTCGCGTAGGAGAAACGGAATCACGTTCGCTGCTGGGGTCGGACGGCTCAGGTCATCAACAACGATTGCGGCACTTTTCTTACCTTTCGCAAGTTCGGCAATACGCGGTGTCCCGATCGGTTCAGCAAATATCTTCTCGATTTGTGCATCCGAAAGTTCCGGTGCGTCTTTGGGGCCTAATATCTCCACTTCCCAACCGGTCGGAAAATTCAGCGTTAACTCTTCATCACCGTACCAAGCACGGGAGTAGACTGTAGCGGTGTTGCTCATTGATTGTTCTCCATTTTTGGATCGAAGATTAAACGATCTGTCTCTACTTCATGTGGGGTTCTAAATCCTGCCTGCTGCTGATGCCGGTATTAGCACCTGAATCCCTGCGACAGGTAGAACAGTAACCTTCGATCGCGCTGGCAGTTTCTCTGCTAAGTCTTGGATCAGTTGTTCGAGGTCTCGGAAGAGAATCGAAGCGGGGTACTCCTTATAAAAGTCATCGACGAGAAAATGATCAGACCAGACATGGAGTTGCCCGCGGCGTCCGACTTTCGGGGTCGGGAGTTCAGGTGATACTTGTTCATCTCGATGCTTAAGATAGCGTGCGTAATCGATTCGGTCAAACAGTCCGTGATAGCAGCTGCTGTCGCTTGCCGGATAGAGTGCGACTGTATAGGCATTTTCAAAATAGGTTAAAGCCGCTAATGCTTTATCAAGTTGAATGGCATCGGCATCAAGGGGATAGCAGTTAATCACAACAAGATCGGATTCCGTCTGATTCGTTTCCGGTATCTCCGTGCTATAGGTATCCATAGCGAAATGCGCGCCTTTACGATGCGCTTGGATGAAGTCGCCGACGAACATGCCGCAAATCTCCCGACGGCTATTGAGTACAACATTGGCGATAACATCGAGTCCGAGAACCTTTGCTGCCAATTCAGCGGAGTCGCGACGGTCGGGTTCATCGCTCTGTCCTTCAATTATTGCGGGGCCGCGACCAGGTGGGAATGTATGGAAATAGAACATCGTCGTAAATCCTGATATACCGGGGACAATTAACTTCGCGCCGCCGCTAAAACCTACAGAACTGTGCGGATAGATACCACCAAGACAGATTTTGAAATCGGCATCGGCAACGACGCGATTGAAATAGAGCGGCATCCCGTTCTCAAGATTGCCGAATGCACGTAGGTCGCCGCTCATAAAGTTATGATTCGTGACTTCATATTCCGCGGCAATGGCTGCACCGAGCTTCTTTTTTATATCTTCGTCTCTGAGGGGGCGATGCGCACCGACACCGGCAACAAACCGGATTTCGGATTTCGGGACACCTGCCGATGCCAATTCACACAAGAGAAAGGGGATAATCCGCCACGCCGGGGTTGGACGGCTCAGATCGTCAAAAATAATAGCGGCACTCTTTTTACCCTTCGCGAGTTCCGCGATCCGCGGGGTGCCGATCGGTTCAGCGAACGCCTTCTCAATTTGCGCATCAGAAAGTTCAGGTGCGTCCTTGGGGCCCAGGACATCTACTTCCCAACTTATTGGGAAATTTAAAGCCAGTTCCGCATCGCCATACCATGCACGGGAATGAACTGTAACTGTGTTTGCCATTACTTTTTCCTTGTTATGAAGTCTCTGGACAATTTTTGTAACAAAAGATACTGCAGAGAACAGGCATCCGCGACTTAATCGAAGAAAAGTGCCATAAGCCTATTTGCTAATATTATTCCGATTATAAGGAGTGCCATTCCTCCGATCAGATCAATCCAACGCGTCTCTGGACGGAAAGCAATAAAGATTGCTAAGGCTACTAAACCAACCATTATGAGTGTGCTTATGAAAAACATTAAGGCTATTATTCCACAACCCTCACCGCTATCGAAAACAGGGGCGCATATAACAACAACCCCACCTAAGAATAGGATAATTAGCACGAGGTCCATTTTCTATATCCTTTTTCTAAGTTTTCTTGTCCTTCTCCTGGTAGCATAGTACCGCTGCGATGAATTCGCGAAAAAGCGGGTGCGGTGCAAGCGGTTTGGATTGAAATTCGGGGTGAAATTGTGAACCTACCATCCATGGATGATCTGTTACCTCAGCGATTTCAACGAGGTTTTCATCAGGGGATACACCGCTAAAGCAGAGCCCTGATGCTTCTAATTGCGAACGGTATTGATTATTGAGTTCATAGCGATGCCGATGCCGTTCGACAATAATCGGTTGTTGATAAGCGGCATAACTTTTTGTGTTTTCTTTGAGGACGCATGAATAGTGTCCGAGCCGCATCGTCGAGCCAAGGTCGGCGACCGATTGCTGGTCATGCATTAAATCTATAACGGGGTGTGGTGAGTTCTCGTCCACTTCTGTGCTATTTGCTTTTTCAAGGTTGGCGACGTTCCGAGCAAACTCAATTACGAGGCACTGCATTCCGAGGCAGAGCCCTAAGTACGGTATTTTGTTTTCACGTGCGTATCGTGCGGCGACGAGCATACCCTCAATCCCGCGATAGCCGAATCCGCCCGGTACAAGTATCCCATCAACTTTTTCAAAAACAGCGTCAAGATCGGGATGTGCCGTCAAGGATTCGGCTTCTATCCATTCAATTGCGACATCGGCTTCGTTAGCAATACCTCCGTGTTTAAGTGCTTCCTGTACGCTGATGTAGGCATCGCTGCCGGTTGTGTATTTTCCGACGATAGCGACGCGAGCGTGCTGCTTCGGTTTTTTTAGTTTTTCGACCATTGCCGCCCATTCGGCATCCATCGGTGCGCGTGCTTCAAGTCCGAGTCTCTTTGAGACGAGGTGCCCCATCCCCTGACGTTCAAAGTTCAATGGAATTTCATCAACGCATTTCGTGTCCAATCCTTCAAAAATACAATCTTCAGAGATACCGCAGAGGAGTGCGATTTTTTGACAGAACGCTTCATCTAATGTCTGGCTGGTGCGGCAGAGCAGTACATCTGGCTGTACCCCCAATTCTTGGAGTTTTCGGATGCTGTGTTGCGTCGGTTTGCTTTTGCTTTCGCCATTAGGTAGGGTGTAAATGAGCGACACATGTAGGAACATAGTATTCTCACGTCCGACTTCGACTGCCATTTGGCGGATGGCTTCAACAAAAGGCGGCATCTCAAAATCGCCGATCGTGCCGCCGATCTCAGTAATGACGATCTCGGCTTTGTTATTTTCACCGATCTGGTAGATGCGCCGCTTGATCTCATCGGTAATATGCGGAATCAGCTGCACGGTTTGACCGAGATAATCGCCTCGACGCTCTTTCGCAATGACTTCCTGATAGACGGAACCCGTGGTAAAATTAGAATACCTGTTCAGATCCATGCCGAGGAACCGCTCATAATTTCCAAGGTCAAGGTCTGTTTCTGCTCCATCATGGGTGACAAAGACCTCGCCGTGTTGGAAGGGATTCATCACACCTGC
The DNA here is from genome assembly GCA_007571355.1 of Candidatus Poribacteria bacterium. Taxonomy (GTDB): domain Bacteria; phylum Poribacteria; class WGA-4E; order WGA-4E; family WGA-3G; genus WGA-3G. Next base: position 7,310 of record RKRO01000157.1, read on the forward strand.
ATCTATGTTGAGGTATGGATCGACTTTGACGACGATTATTTTGAACCCGCGATTGATCAGCAACCGCCCAAGGGACGCTGTCGTAATCCCTTTACCGATCCCTGAGATAACGCCACCTGTCACAAAAATATATTTTGTCATTAAATTTTCCTTATGATGATTTTAAAATTTGTTTTACCCGTTCCAAATCGGCGGGAACATCCACGCCAATAAGTGGCGTGTCCGTTTCTACGACATGAATAGGGACTCCATTTTCCAAGAAGCGTAGCTGCTCCAACCCTTCAGCGAGTTCATAAGGTGTTCTGCTCCAATTTGTAAAAGCGAGGAGCTGCTCTCGTCGATAAGCATACAACCCTACATGACGGTAGACCGGAAATTTGTGCAGCTCAGTTTCGTTAATTTTCCCAGGCATAGATGCTCGTGAAAAGTACAACGCGTCATTGTGGAGATTTGTAACAACCTTGACAACGTTAATATCTCGGTAATCCAGAACCGTTTTAACACGCTGTTTTAACGTACAAACCTGGACATCCGGTGTGTTGAGGAAAGGTCGTAGCATTAGGTCTATTTGTTCGGGTTTAAGTAAAGGCTCATCGCCTTGAATGTTGGCGACAACATCAGAGGTTAACCGTTCAGCGACAACAGCGACGCGTTCCGTACCGGTTTCGCATTCGCCGGTCATCTCGACGTTCCCACCGAATTCGGTTACAGCATCGTAAATCCTTTGGTCATCTGTCGCGACGATAACCTTGTCCAATGTCTTCGCGCGGCAGGCACTTTCATAGACATGCTGCACCATCGGTTTCCCAAAAAGATCCGCCAACGCTTTCCCCTCAAAACGGCTTGAGGCATAGCGTGCCGGAATAATCCCTACACTCTGCAACCTTTTGTCCTTTACTTTGAATTTCTCTATTGACTTCCTCAATCAGTTTAACGCAAACAAAAAAAATAAACAAGCGATTTTTCGGATGGTTGGTTTTCAGTAAGCGGAACGGTCAAACAATTTCTCAATTTTCATTGCACATAGAAATAGGAAGTGTTAAACTTAACAACAAGAAGTATTTCCGGTTGGCAAAAAGCCAATAAGTAGTCATCTTCTATTTGAAAAGGAGACACTGAAAATGAAACGTAATCTATTTGTAACATCGGTTTGTAAACTGCCGACTTATCTGGTGTGTTTACTGTTGATTGGCGTGCTCTGCCTATATACGACAGAATTCGCGTCCACCCAAGTCTTAGACCCTGATTTGGTGCTGTATTTTGACTATGAAGAATTTAATGGAGATACCGTCGTCGAAAAGTCTGGAAACGGTTACGATGGTGCGATCAATGGGAAAGTCACACAGTCGGACGACGGTAAGTTTGGCAAAGCCGCAGAATTTGCATCGACCAGTTTTCTTGACTTAGACGGTCCGAATATAGACCCTGACCATATTCCTACGGAAGGGATGAGCATCGTAGCGTGGATCCACGTTAACAACGTCACAGATATGGCGATTTTCAACGCCCGCGCGGGCGATGCGACATGGCTTGTTCATCCGGAAGCGCGCGGCGACGGCAACTATCGTTGGCTGAATCGGAGTCCAGGCGGTGCAACAATTTTTGATATTCGCGCTGGCAAAAACAAAGCCAATGAGTGGATACATTATGCTGGCACGTTCAGCCGCGCCGATGCGGTTGCCGCGCTCTACATCAACGGTGTGAAAGTCGGTGAAGAAAAAGCGCGCGTCGGCACGCCTATCGCCGGAGATTGGGATCAGGGTGCCCGCGTCGGATACAATATCGATAATAACCGACCTTTTGCTGGATTGATGGATGAGCTTAACATCTGGAAACGCGGTTTGACAGAGGAAGAGGTCAATGGTATTATGGAACTCGGTCTTGAGGAATTCTTCGCTGTTGAGGCGCACGGCAAACTAGCAACGACTTGGGGAAAACTCAAGTCAAATTAATGTAAGCGGGGATATATCCACTTCACATTTGGCGCGCCATTGGAAAGTAATAACGCTACCAGTGGCGTGCCTGTCCAATTTGTGTGAATTGGAGTTTTACAATGCAGCACCGGTGTGCAAGTTACGGCTTCGCAAAATACTTTAAACCGTGGTTTATTATATCTATCCTGATTCTCAGTTGTGCTATTGGGTTAGAAGCGGATGCCGAAATCTTCTTGTCACGCTGGGATCAAACACTCTTTGAGCATATCTACGATGCACCGCCACGCCGAGAACCGATGTGGACAATTATGGAGGGAATTTCAGACCTTGGTGATTACCGAGGTGTGATGGGTGCCTCAATTCTCCTCATGGCGTATGGCAACGAATCCCACCGAGCGACCGGAAAACTCTTGTCATCAGCATACATGGGAGCGGGGATTCTAACATTTGGTATGAAAAGATTGATAGGCAGGAAGCGTCCGCTTGATGAGACACTCGGAAACCCTGCGATGCCATCTGGACATGCGTCTATTGCGTTCAGTGTTGCAACCATTTTAGGGTATCAGTATCCGAGATGGCGAATCCCGCTCTATCTTGGTGCGGGACTTGTCAGTTTCTCACGCGTTTATTTAGGGCGACACTATACCTCAGATGTGGTCGTCGGTGCAGCAATCGGTACGGCTGCAGGTATGCTCGTCTGGCATAACCGTGTTATGTTATTACAGTGGGAGTTTTAGCGTTTTCCAAACCGTTGCAGAGCGCGGTGCGGTGTCGAAAAAATAAACCTTTGACAATAAAAGTTACAAGATGTAAAATACAATTGTATGGGAGGGTGAAGGCATGATTTATAGGAAACATCATATCAATTTCCGCTATCAGGTTCTGTATAGCATCGGCTTCCTCTTGCTCATAGGTGTGTTGTTAGGCGGATGTGCTGTTGCGCCACAACCCTCAATTGACGCCTACATAGAACCGATTGCGGAACGTTTTAACGCGCAAATAAACCCTGAGACAGGTGCAGCACTGGTCGTCAAAGCGGGCGTCGCTGTTAGTATTAAACCGATTGACGAGGTGGAACTGTTCGGACTGACTGAAGATCCGAGAGTCAATCCGTATCTTATCGTTGAAAAGAACGGTGCTGTCGAGCCTATTTATACCGTGTTTGAAATGATCGTCCACAATCGTGACAACAACCGCGTTGTCGTGGAAGACATGGCAATGCTGATTGATGCCAACGGCGCGCAATATGCTAACCTACCGAGTGACTATTTTAATTCACTCTATGACAACGTAAATGTTGCACATAGCAACCCTTGGCGTGCAGCCTACCCTTATGGATCTGCTGCTTATCACTCCTATTACGGTTACCACCAGTCCTACGTAGATGCTGAGGCATTAGAGTGGGGCAGATTTGTGATAGAAGACAACATCTTTGAAAGCGGTAAACTGTTCTCCGGTGCGAAGCGTGGCGGATTTTTAATTTTCGACCGACTTGATCGTGACGCTACGGACATCAGGGTTGTTGTGCCAGAAATTCGGATCGTCCATCCGAGCGGTAAAGAAGATAAATTGGAATTTAAAATTGACTTCAGGCAGGTCTTATCAAAATAATCATCACTTCAATAATTTGATTTGGATTGATAGTACGCAAGATTTGCCAGAGAACAAAGGGAGCATAGATAAAATGAGAAATTGGCTTATAGGATTATTAACAGTCGCGGTTGTATCCGTTTTAGGATGCAGTAGTCAGCCAGAGGTGAGAGTTGCTGTAGCGGGTCCCTTTACAGGCAATGCCGCAGCATTCGGAGAGATGATTAAGCGGGGCGCAGAACTTAGAGCAAAAGAGATCAATGCAGCGGGCGGTATCAACGGCATGAAGTTATCCCTCGTTTTTGGAGATGATGCGGGAATTGACAAGGAGGCGAGAGCTGTTGCGACGCGCTTCGCCACTGACCGACGCATCCTCGCTGTTGTCGGGCACTTCAACAGCTCATGTTCCTTAGCAGGTAAACCGATCTACGCAGAGAATGGGATCGTTGAATTGTCCCCGGGGTCAACGAACGTGAGTGTTTGTGAAGGAAGCGACTGGACATTTCGGAATTTGTATCGAGACGATTTTCAAGGAGAATTCATCGCTAAATATATTAAGAACGTCCTCACAGAACTCCAATCCGTTGCTGTTCTCTTTGATAACGACGACTACGGTAGAGGTCTTAAAGATGCTTTCACCGCAGAAGCCGAAATAATTGGACTCAACATTGTCGCTGCGGAAGCTTATGATCGAGATAATACGGATTTTAAAGCACAACTCACCAGCATTAAAGCAAAGAATCCTGATGCTATCTTTGTTTCCGGGCTTTATGGTCAAGCAGCCTTAATTGTTAAACAGGCGCGTGAGGCTGGCATCACGGCACAGTTTTTTGGGGCAGATGGTATAGATTCGCCTGATTTTCTGCAAATTGCAGGTCCGGCGGCTGAGGGAACCTATTTAACAACACCTTTCACATTTGGCGCAGGCGGTGAAGCAGCGGCTCAGGTCGCTCAGGCATTTGAAATAGAGTTCGGTGTTGCTCCTGATACGTGGGCAGCATTAACCTATGATGCAGTGGGTATGATTGCTGAAGCGATCGAAAAAACCTATAATAAAGAGGCGAAACTCGCGGAAAATCGAAAGGCGATTCGCGATCATTTGGCATCATTAGATACTCCAGAAGAAGGGTACAAAGGGATTACTGGGTTAACCTATTTTGACAAAAATGGTGATACTGTTAACAAACCTGCCTATGTAAAAATTGTTAAAGATGGTAAATTTACAACAGCCCCTAAGCAGCTGCTTGAACTATAAAAAAATAAAAGTATGTTCCAATTTTACTACACCTCAGGTGCGAAAGAGGATATGAAAATCAGAGATTTTCGTACTTTCTTTTAAATGGAACAGACAGCAGGAACTTAAGAATTATGGAGCAATTTTTAGAGCAGCTGATTAATGCCCTCGTTCTTGGAGGAATCTACGCGCTAATTGCTGTTGGCTATACCATGGTTTACGGCATCATCGAGTTAATCAATTTTGCCCACGGTGAGATTTTCATGCTTGGTGCTTACCTTGCATTTGCCCTTGTCACAGTTTTTGGGCTACCGTTTTGGATAGCGGTCCCGGCCAGTATGCTTCTCTGTGCTGGCATCGGCATGTTGATGGACCTGGTTGCTTATCGTCCGCTTCGCAACGCACCGCGTCTATCAGCATTGATTACAGCCATCGGTGTTTCAATTGGACTGCAAAATCTTGCCCGAATTATTTGGGGGGCAAGGCAACGTCCTTTTCCATCAGAATCTCTACCTACTTTTTTAAGGCAAGGCATTCCGCCGACAGAATCTCTACCGGCATTTTCTTTGACCGAGACCGCGATTGCTCTCCCCGGCGGTGCTTACTTACCTTACCGAGATTTATCTATTATTCTACTTGCCCTTGTCTTAATGATTGCCTTAAACCGGTTGGTTTCCCTGACAAAGATAGGCAAAGCGATGCGGGCTTGTGCTCAAAATCGGGTGGCTGCTAATTTGATGGGTATCAATACCAACCGTGTCATTGTGGTAACGTTCGCTATCGGCTCTGCTTTAGGTGCTATCGCGGGTGTGATGGTCGGTATTCGCGAAATTATTGAACCGACAATGGGCTATTACAAGGGGGTTGCGGCGTTTGCCGCTGCTGTGCTCGGTGGCATCGGCAATATTACAGGGGCAATGCTTGGAGGACTTCTTATTGGCTTCGCCGAAGTGTTTGGGGCTGGCTATATCCCTTACGGCTACGGTTCCGGATATCGGGTGGCTATTGCCTATATCGTTATGATTGCTGTTATTATCATTCGCCCTTCAGGGCTGTTTGGGAAATCAACTGCAACCCGTGCTTAAGCAAAATTCAGGACGAAATTAGGTTTAGGAATCTGTAGAACCATGCGAGATAAGTTAACACCGAAAAATATAATTTTCTTTTCTATCGTCTTTTTCTTCCCGCTACTTATGTATACGGTAGATTACATTACGCAATTACTATCCTATCGTGATATCTATTTACCGACACCGAGCGGGGATTATATTCTCTATATTGTTGTTCAAGTCGGTCTCTATACACTTCTTGCAGTTGGTCTAAATATCGTTTGCGGGTTTACAGGATTATTGGATCTTGGCTACGTTGGGTTCTATCTGGTTGGGGGGTACACCGCGGGGCTTTTGATGACGCGACTCGGGTTTAGTTACTGGGTCGTCCTACCGTTAGCAGTTCTCAATGGGGCACTTTGGGGGCTGTTGCGCGGCGCGCCCACCTTACGACTCACAGGCGATTATTTCGCAATCGTTACCTTCGGGTTTGCAGAGTTACTTTTCCGTATCGTGAAAAATGAAATATGGTTGATCGGGGACATCAACGGATTTGTTAAAAATATTCCACACATCACGTTTTTTGGGATAGAACTCAAGCAAAATTGGCATCACTACTACCACATTCTAATCTTACTGACATTGGTTATATTTTTTACGTATCGGCTACAACATTCTCGTGTCGGAAGAGCATGGGTCGCCATCCGGGAAGATGAACAAGCAGCAGCCTCTATGGGCATCAATATCAGTCGATATAAGTCGCTTGCGTTTGCTGTCAGTGCAGCGATTGGGGCACTCGGTGGCGCATTTTTAGCACCATTTGGGTCACTTATTAGTGCGAAATCTTTTGAATTTTGGGAATCCATCCTCATTCTCTGTATGGTAATTCTGGGTGGCAAGGGAAGCATTAAAGGCTCCGTTATTGGAGCGATCATCCTTGGTTCCTTGAGTGAAATCCTACGGGAAATTCTTTCCAACTTTCCCCAATTTGCAGGGGCGCGCTACCTAATTTTTGGGGTCATTTTAATTTTACTAATGCGCTATCGTCCAAACGGTTTAATTTACACTAAATAGAAGTCACAGAAGATTGGTTTGTTTGGCTGCAGCATTTGAAGAGAGGGGTATTGGAAGGGTAGGAAAATCCGATCCTCATTCTCTTCTTCCGTCTTCCGACTGAAGATGCCAGGGATCTACGTAAGTC
>RKRO01000064.1 GCA_007571355.1 Candidatus Poribacteria bacterium
ACGCAGAGAAGATGCCTTATTGTTCACACTCCTATTCGAAAGCACATAATACTGCGATCTTCTGCCAGAACATCTTAGGTATCACCCTGAAGTGCGGGGCTCACGTCCTTCCCTTAGATATGCGTCTGGCCAGTAAACAAGGACGTGGCAACACGGATAAACCAACGCTCGTTATCACAATGCTCAAAGAAGTCTTAGCGTTCTTTGATACCCACGGTATAGACCTGCGAAAGTATTCGATCACCTTCGATTCATGGTATGCGAGTCGTAAACTTGTTGATGCTTTATCGGCGTTAGGGTTCACCTCTATAGGGGTTCACGGAAAAAATAACTTCGTGATGACCATCGCTGATAGAAAGGCGAAACTTTCGGAGCATAAAAAGCACATAGACCTGCACGAAGACCAATGGGGCTGCGATAAACCGGTCTATCGTGCCAAGGCAATGAGTCCCACATTTGGCGAGTGTATCCTCGTTTTCTTTCGCGATAGCGGCAAGATACGAACCCTTCTGGTCTTTGGAAACCCACTGCGGACTTCTGAAGCGATGCGGATTGGGTCTCAGCATCACGGGATTGAACAGTTCTGGAGGCATTTGAAATCGAACCTCCACGTCTCTGCTATGCGTCTACAAAGCAGAGAAGGTGCCTATGTCAGTCTCGGTATAAAAGTCACGAGCTACCTCATGTTGCTCCAAATCAGTATCTCGGAGAGACGCACATTTCATCAGATACAACTTCAACTCACAGGAGAAAGACACATACTTACGGACTTCATAACGCATTTTCATACAATCATACCACAGAAACCCTCATAATCACTACTTTACAAGCACTTTTGAGAAATATCAGATTAATATAATGTCTGATGTATCTTTATATCTGCCAATATCACCTTTGCACAAGATGACCTCGCGCGACCCGGTGGAACCGTCCGCGGGCATGTTGTGGACACAACCGAAAGGCAGAACCCTATTGCAGGTGTGGAGGTACGGATCGTTGCTGCAGATGGAGAGGGATACATAGCAACAACCGACGCGAAGGGTGACTACGAGCAATCAGGTATCCCTGCAGGTCGTTATCTCATCAGTATCTATAAAGACGGGTACGGGGATCGAGTTGGTAAACCCGTAACAGTTGTTGACGGTGGTGACCATTTCCTGCCACTTAAGATGACCAAAAAGGATAACATCGCTACCTTTCTCCAAAGTTCTATCCCGATGTACTGGGCGTTGATCCTCTTTGTGATTATCGTGATCTTAATTTTCGCACTCACGAGTAGATCATAGAAAGGTGGTTTCTATAATCAACAAGACTTATGCAATTTTGACAATAACAAGGTCTCTATGAAGGCGAACCGATAAAAAATCCACACGGTTCCCGGACACACCCTGACAGGTGATGCTACAAGCGAGCAGCCTGCGTAAGTCCTAAATCAACATAGCATGTTGTAGTGGAATTGTGAAAAAAGTTGATTTTTTTACACAAGTCACAGTATAATATGACATTAACAGTGTAGTGTCTTATCCGCGACCGGTAACGCGAAAACTATTTGTAACTGCACTGCCCAAAAGTATAGCGTAAGGAGGAATAGTTCATGAAAAGTATTTTTGTTTTGACGACACTCGTGCTGACCTTTGTAGCGGGGTTCGCGTTCGCAACCGAAACCGCAACCATCCAAGGCGAATACATTGAAGCCCGATCCGCGAGTGTCTATGTCGGTGCGTGCCACTTCGGTGCTGAATATGTCGAAGGTGGCAGAGAAGCGACAGCCGTCTGGAACATCCACAAAGGGAATTGGAAAGGTGTTTCGTTAGATGGGTTAACCGTCGTGGCTGTTATCAGTGCGAAAAGTAATTTGGCGACCGATACCGAAACGCGTAAGACCGTGTTGTATGTAGACGTGAAGACGACATCCGAACAGCGCGCTGCGCTTAAAGACCTACTGACAACCAAACGTGCTGATGTTTTAGGCGAAATCGTCTCAACCCAAACCGCGCCTATTAAGTTTACCCAAAAAGGCACCAAATACGATGTAACCGTCGGTGAGGTACTCGCACTTTGTGCCAACCGCTACCCATGTGCAAACTGCACGCAGCCGCATCAGATTTGGTACAAACCGCTGACAACGATTCAGGATGCCATCGTCGGTAAATCTGAAGTCTATCGTTATAAAGACAGCCACCTCCCAGTGACGTGGCAGCAAAGCGGGACTGCGAATAACGTCTTTGTTGGCACCTTTTCAATGTAACTTGTTAATGTCTGTAGTTGCCCAACAGCAGCTGCAGACACTTCCATGGATGATACAAAAAGATAACGTTGAAAACCTCGTCAGCAAATACACGTAACTTGGTAGATATTCTGTCCTACCTTTTTTATCTTTAAAAGTTGAAGTTAACTCAATACTTTCTCAAAACACGTGAAAAACCAGATAGGCGGAGAATAAAGATTGAGTGGATCGAAGACACCATTAAGAATCCAGATCATACAGAAGTGCAGTCAGATGGCAGAATCAGGAAATGGAAAAAAATTGAAGAAGAACACAAGTTTCTCAGAGTTATTTTGCTTGAGGATGAAGAAACAGTTCACAACGCATTCTTTGACAGAAGTTTTAAAGGAGGAATTTGATGAATGAAAGTAACGTATTTTCATGACACGGATACGGCGTTAATTGAGTTTTCAACACATGATGTTGTTGAAACAAAGGAAATTAGCGAGAATATTTACATTGACATAGATGTTTCGGGCAATCCAGTTTCCATGACTATTGAACATGCCAAGCAAAACACAGATCTGCCGAATTTATCTTATATGCCAATAGGTTATGCAGCACCTAACTAATTTTGGGAAGTGTAAGCAGAATCGAAACAATACTATTTTATCAATAGAGGCATACGTGGACACAAAGACAACATCCGAGGAACGGCAGTTTAGAGTGACACCTGAAGAACGGGACTCTTGGGAAGTAAACGGCTACTTCGTCCGTCACGACGTTTTTACCCCAGAAGAGAACGACCTTTTAAGCCGCGTCGCTGATGACATTGCGCTCGGGGAAATTCCGTTTCCAGACCATCGTATCTTCCAAAACGCGTTGGTGAGAGACGGCAAAGTTGAAGCGTCTGGTATCTATGCGATGCACAGTATCCACCAGATGAGTTGTTATTCGCCTGAGTTCCTTGAACGTTCACGTGATCCGCGCCTCACCGACCCCATCGTTGACATCCTCGGTCCCGATCTCCTCGGTCTCAATAGCCTCTATATTTGGAAACCGCCAAAGATCGGTCTCGGTTTCCCCTGGCATCAAGATAGATGGTATACGCGCCCTCAGTTTATAACCGAAACGACCGTCGGCACGTGGACAGCGATTGATCCTGCAACTGTAGAGAATGGGTGTCTCTACGTTATCCCGGGTAGCCATAAAATCGGTATCCTTGAGCATGTTGAACTTGAAGGCTCACAACAACAGGAGTTTAGAGAGGCAGTCGGGGCGAAGGACGAAGACGGGGTCGCTGTTGAAATCCCACCCGGAAGTGTCATTTTCTTCGACAACCGAATCCTCCATAAAAGTACGGATAATAACACGGGAGGCTTTCGACGCAGTAACATCGCACATTATATCAGTGCCAAGGCAGAACGCGTGCCGCATAAAAATTATTTGCGCCCGCTTATGTGGGTTCGGGGTAAAATATACCCAACGCTGTCCGAGGGGGTCTACCATAACCCTCTACCTGTTAGGGAATATGAGTAATATCAACTAAGATAATTGTTAAGGGGAGCATACGTGAACACAAAGACAACATCTGATGAACGAAAGTTTAGGCTAACACCTGAAGAACGAGTCTCTTGGGAGGAGAACGGATACTTTGTCCGTTACGACGTTTTTACAAAAAAAGAAAACGACATCTTAGCGCAAATCGCAGATGACATTGCCATCGGCAAACGATCTTTTCCGGATTATCATATCTTCGAGAACGCGTTGGTGAGAGACGGAAAAGTTGAAGCGTCTGGTATCCACGCAATGCACAATATCCAATATGTAAGTTGTAATTGCCCAGAGTTCCTTGCACGTACGCGCGATCCGCGTCTCACCGACCCCGCTGTTGACATCCTCGGTCCCGATCTCCTCGGTCTCAACAACCTCTATATTTGGAAACCG
>RKRO01000534.1 GCA_007571355.1 Candidatus Poribacteria bacterium
GAGTCTTTGGGGCGAACCCTTCAAACGCCTCATCGACCATCCCACGATCCTCCCGTATCTCATTGATCTGTTGGGACCGCACGTCCGACTTGACCACGACTACGCCATTTTCATGGAAAAAGGGCAAGGACGTGGCGGATTACACGGCGGAGAGGACGGCGGACGCGCCGGTGGGCACGTCGGCGACCACTGGTATAAATACCGAGAGGGACACATCCGAAATGGACTCTCTGTGATGACCTACAACTTGGCAGACGCACCGGCAGGTGCCGGCGGGTTCGCCTGCATCCCGGCGAGCCATAAGAGCAACTTCGCACCGGAAATCCCGAAAGAAGTACGCCAATTCGAGCGTCCCGCACACTACGTCGTCCAACCACCCGTTGAAGCCGGAGATGTATTGTTTTTTACCGAAGCACTCATTCACGGAACGATGCCCTGGACAGCCGATCACGAACGCCGGTCGTTGCTCTACAAATACAGTCCCGGACACTCCGCTTGGTCACAGAATTATTACGACATCAGCAAATATGGTAAATTGACAGAACAGCAGAAACGGATGCTAATGCCACCCTCTATTGGCAGACGACCCCCAGTCATTGAGAAAAATTAAAGCGAAAAAGAATGTCATAACAGACGTGGCATTAGAACATAAAGCGACCTCGTTTGTCGTAGGGCGATTCATCGCCCGTCACAAAATCTCAATTAGCCGAAAGGACTATCTATCATGACAGGTGAAGAAAAATTTCAGGTTGACCTTGAAGGGTATCTGGTTATAAAGGATGTCTTGAGTCCAGATGAAGTCGCCGAGATGAACGACATCATCGATAACACTGAACGCCAAGGCCCCCCAAGCCTCTGGGGCGAACCCTTCAAACGCCTCATTGATCATCCGAAAATCCTGCCGTATCTCATTGATCTGTTAGGTCCAAACGTCCGTTTAGATCACGACTACGCCATCTTTATGGCAGAGGGACAAGGACGTGGCGGATTGCACGGCGGTGAGGACGGCGGTAGACCCGGCGGGCCCGAAGGCGATCACTGGTATAAATATCGCGACGGTATCATGCGCAACGGTTTATGCGTGATGACCTACAACTTGGCAGACGCACCGGCAGGTGCCGGCGGGTTCGCCTGTATCCCAGGGAGCCATAAAAGCAATTTCTTGCGGGAAATCCCATCAGAGGTGCGGCGGTTCGAGCGTCCGACGCACTATGTCGTACAACCCGCACTCGGGGCAGGCGATGTGCTTTTCTTCACGGAAGCACTGGTCCACGGGACGATGCCCTGGACAGCCAAACATCAACGCCGGTCACTGCTTTACAAATACAGTCCAGGCCATTCGGCGTGGTCTGGAAACTATTATGACATCAGTAAATACGGCGAGTTGAGCGAACAGCAGAAACGGATGCTGTTGCCGCCGTCTATTGGGGGGCGCCCGCGCGTTTTAGAAGCGAATTGAGGCAGTGGAAAAGATTAAACTTACCGGGAATCAGAGCGACTTCTTGAAGATTGTTGTTGCCGCGGCAGGGCGCGGCGACCGCCAAACCGTCCGCCAACTCCTTGACGACAATCCCGCTTGGATCCACACCGTCGGTTCACACGGTCGGACGATGCTGTGGGAAGCGGCATATCGCGGAAAATTGGAGATGGTACAATTTCTCCTCGAACGCGGGGCCAATATAAACCTGCCCGGATGCCATCTGAGTCAACACGGAATCGAAATAACGCCGTACTGTGTGGCACGCTACGAGGGGCGAGCCCTGGTGGCAGACTATCTACTTCAGCACGGCGCGACAATCGACATCCACACCGCCGCCTACCTTGCCGATTACGATACAGTCCGCTCACATCTTGATAACGACCCAAGTCTCGTCAATAGTGGATACCTTCAATCGGTCATGCTACCTTCAGGGAAACCCCACACCTTTGAACACCGAGAAACGCCGTGGGCAACCCCGCTCTGCTACGCTATCATCGGCGGAAACACGGCGATTGTTGAGCTGCTTATCTCGCGCGGGGCGATCATTGAACCGCACAGTGAACGCCTATTGGATCACGCCGTCGGGGAGGGGCGGATAGAGATCACTAAAATGTTGCTAAAAAACGGCGCGGATCCGAGCCAAGCACCGCGTATCTTGGACGACGGTTCCGAAATGAGTCGGCTGCTCAAGGCGCACGGTGTACCCTCGAAAGATATTAACGCGCAGAACCACATGGGCTGGCCCCCACTCGTCTACGCTTGCCGCGGCGACAAAGGCGAACACCCGGAGGAAGTCCAACGGCTTCTCCAACTCGGTGCCGATATCAATGTGCGGAACTACAAGGGGAAAACGGCGTTGCATTGCGCGGCGAAGGCAGGGTTTCTCAAGGTTATCCATCTGTTGATTGAGAAAGGTGCTTTGATTGATGCCCCCGACAACAACGGTGAAACTGCGTTGTTTGAAGCAATCCGATCGACCCTAAAGAACGGTGAGAAGCAGCGCGCAGCCCTGGAAGCACTGCTCATCAAAGGCGCAAATCCGAACATGAAGAATAGGAAAGGGCAGACACCGCTGCAAGTCGCACAACGGATGCGGAGAACGGATGCGGAGAAAATTGCAGAGTTGCTGCGAAGGTATGATGCGGTTTAGCATGAATAGGATTTACGCATGTTGCTCTTTTGTAGCACAAACTTCATAGTTTGTGGCAGGAGACCGCTGGGCTTTTCGGAAAGGGCAGACACCGCTGCAAGTCGCACAACGGATGCGGAGAAAATTGCAGAGTTGCTGCGAAGGTATGATGCGGTTTAGCGTGAATAGGACTTACGCATGTTGCTCTTTTGTAGTACAAACTTCATAGTTTGTGGCAGGAGACTGCTGGGCTTTCCGAAAATTCTCATCTAACAGAACGGGCCACAGTCAAAATTGCGTAAGCCCTGATGAATTGAAACACATTCCATCGAAGCGATGCCCATCTGCTTCCCCCTGTAAGGGGGAGGGGGGTTGCCTTGATAAAAGCATTCATTTATTTTCAGATGTTACGATAAGCGCGTAGACTTCCTCTAAAAACTTCTCATCACTCACCGAATCGCTGCCCCCCATCTTCGCAAGGATAGGATTAGCGATGGTGCGTGCCAGTTCAGAACGGCGAAATTTCGGGAGCGTCCTCCGACGGGTCAGATATTCACGAATCACACCGACTTCCATCTCTGTCACCAACTCGGGGCGGATCCACCCCGCATATTCAAACGCCTCTTGTGGAATGTTAATAACCGGTGCGTGTCCGCTTCCGTTTGCCCCGGTAGGTTTCAGATCTGTGCGTGCCGTTTTAACGACGAGTGTTCCAGCAGCGAAGTCGCCTAAGCGTTGCCAGTTACCGTTTACCAGCATCGTCAGTAGCCCAGCACCATAAAAGAAAGGGAGGAAATCGACAACCCGTACCAGATTACGGATTGCGGAATCCGCGAAACCGATCGGATAACCGCCGTCTTTGATGACCCGTAAACCGAGGGCCCGTTTTCCGAGCGATTGCCCGTTTGATGCGACCTCAAAGACCATATAGTAACCCCAGAAAAGCGCGAAAACCAAGAGACCACCGATCGCGCCGAGCCAGTTACCGAGAGTATCGCCGAGTTCCGTGATGAAATTGCGGTTAACGTAATACCCGACAAAGAGGATAAGCGCGAGCAAGCCGGTATCAATGAGTGCCGCATAGAAACGCGACCCGATACCTGCCTTCTGAAAACGGATGTCAATCTGTTCCGGTGTTTCTATGGATAGTTGTTCATTCATCTGTAAGCGGCGGTCTCCTTATTGTGTTATCGTAAAGCCAATAATTATTGAAACACATCCTATCGAAGCGAGGTCCCTCTGATTCCCCCCTGCTTGCGGGGCGGGTGTTTTTGCAAACGCTAAAATCCAACGCGAAGAAAGTGTTTCTTCGTGGGGGGTAGCCTTATCCAAGTGTGCATTGATTTTCGGATGTTACGATAAAAGACTTGATTCTTTAGGACTTACGCAGGCTGCTCTTTTGTCGCATCACTTGTTCGGGCGTGTCACGGAACCGTGTGGATTTTTTATTTGCTTGCCCTCATAGAGACCTTGTTATTGGCAAAATTGCGGAAGTCCTGATTAATCTTCATATAAGGGTTTTGTTTGC